>JACIWB010000040.1 GCA_014361245.1 Thermoplasmatales archaeon
GCCATATTCAAGATTATACCATGTTATTGATGTGTTGCTATTGTTTGCAACATTTGTATTTATACCAAGCAATTGCCAAGTTAAGTTTCCTAATTTTCGACCATAGAATTTAACGCTCATAATATCGTTATCTACATCAACAACATGCACTTTTAAGATTGGATTTATGCTGATGTTAGTGGAGTTATTTCCTGGATAGACGAGAGAAGGTTTATATGGTGGAGAAATAGAAAAATTTCCAGTTGATGTGTTTTCATTTCCGCTTTTATCTATTGCTAATACAGTATATTCATATTTTCCTATGGGATAGGAAGCATTATAAAAATATTTTCCATTAATTTCTTCCATTGAATAGTTATAAATTTGATTTAGAATTAAAAAAACTTCCTTAACATAAAAATCGTCTGATATATCACATGATATATTAATAAACCCATTAATCTTATCTACTTTTACATTTTTTATCTCTGGCGGAGTAATATCTATAACAGAAAAAGAAAGATTTTTTTGAGCTATATTTCCCGCCTCATCTTTTGCTTTTAAAATGAATGTATAATTTCCTGCATCTAATTCATAAAATGTTTCATTTGAGTTGCTCCATTCACTCCAGCCAGCTCCATCTAGGGAATAAGAATAATTTATTTTTTCTTCTGGAAAATAGTTATCTTCCGCTTTCCATCTTATAATTACTTCCCTCCTAAAAAATTCATTTCCAGAATAGAATGTTATATTTGGGGGTGTGGCATCAACAATAATGCTTCCATTAATAACTTCAATGCTTGTTTTATTACCGTTTGCATCTGATATTAAGGCGTCTGTTATATTAAGCCAGGAAAATCCTTCATGCTCCGCTCGGAAAAGAATTTTAGCAAATATTCCTTCATTATCACTTGCATTAGATGAAAAAGCTACAATATTATATATGCTCCCATTTTGGTTATCTATTCTAGTAAAATTTTCATATATATCATTTGCCCAGTATTCAAAAATTCCCCCATTTGTAACATTTAAAGCAAAAACAACATCTTTATTGAAAGAGAAATTGCACTGGGCGCCTGCGACTGGCTCCGAAGGGATGATGTAAATGTTTATCTCCACATCCCCTGGCTGAGCAATGATAAAATCTGGATCTATTTTTATTAGGTTAGCACTGCATCCAAAAGCTATAAGGGTAAAAGAGAAGATGAAAAAAGATGGCAAAGCTTTCATCCTAACCAGTCCAGTGCTTTATTATTTCTATGATATCATCAACATCAACTATTCCATCCTTGGTTACATCGGCTCTCTCATCCCATTGCGGATGACTTGGGGTTTGCATCCAATGGGCAAGCACAAACAAAATATCTTCAGCATTTACCCTTCCATCAGAATTAACATCCCATGGACGATATACTTTACAATATGCTTTTGGAATTGTGTCTGAGTTAGGCAACGCTTCATGATTTCCGAGCAAATCATAAGCAACAGAATAAAATTGGTAGTAGCCAGTTTGGTTTGCATTGAAAGTCCATGTGAAATTATTTGTTTTCTCTCCATAAAGCATCCATTCCGTCCAACTTATATTATCCGGGCTGTATCTATAATAAAGAGCTACTTTTCCTATACCAACACCTATATCAGTTGCATTAACCTTTATCTGTATAAGTAAAGAATATGTTAAATATGGAATTGGCTCAATAATAGATGAGGGAATAAAGCAATCAACAAAAACATCATTCCATCTTATTTGTTCAACATTTCCAACATTGTCAATGCTATAAAATTCAATTTCATATTTTCCGCAAGGAGAATAACCGTACAAAATTCCAAGTTCAGCAAGATTTATTGGTTTATAAGGATATGAGCCAGTGTATTCTCTCCAATCAAAAAGCAATTTCCATCCATTTTCAAATTTGAATATCCTATAAAATGTTTTATTTACTCCCGAGCCATTATCAATTGCGACCAAATCTATTGTTGTATTTGAAAGAATATAATGCACAACATAATTGCCCACGCTTGATATATTAACAACGGATCCATTAAATCTCTTATAGGTATAAGGTGGCTCCGAAACAACGGGTGTATATGCATAAGCCTCCCCGTAAACATTTTCATCACATGTCACATTAACATAATTTACAATAATCGAACCACTGCTCACATTGCTCGCAACCTTCACCCTTACCAATATTTCATAGGACGCAGAAGGCACAAGAACAGGTATTGTCCATGTGTCAAAGCCGGAGGAGGGCATTGGAAAAGCATATACCAGTGTTACCCTACTATCATATACTTCCTTTACAATTAAATTCGTTGCACTCACTAACCCATTATTCTTTATTCTTATTCTATAGGAAATATTTGCTCCAGCCTCAACAAATTCTGGTGTGCCTTCTTTTGTTATGAGAAGTGAAGGAGCTGTAACTGTTGTATTTTCCCATGCTTCAGCTTTTACTCCTTGCAAGCAAGTTACATTTACATAGTTATGGAGAATTGTTCCGTTAGCAAGAGGTGTTTTAACTTGCACTCTTATGCTGATTGTTTTTGTTTCTCCTACGCTTAATGTTCCCAAATTCCATACATTGTTTCCAGAGCTTGGTGATGGATTTGAGGAAATGAAAATAACATTGCTATCATATGTTTCAGTAACAATTACATTTGTTGCATTCTCACTTCCTGTATTTGTTACATTTATTGTATAATTCAAGTAGCTTCCAGGAGTAACTGGATCATTGCTATCCTGCTTTGTTATTGTAAGCAGTGGCATACCAACTATAACATTGTGCTTCTGCGTGTGCTGTGCCTCCCTGTTCTGGACATTATCCACTGAGAACCATCTTATTTCATTTATTCCTCCGTTTGTTAAATTAAACAAAACAGCTATTTCTCCAAAATTCGGATTTTTATCATAAGGTGTGTTATCATAAACCGTAACATTTTTTACCATACTATCCACTATTCCATCCCAGTTGCTATCATGCCATATTTCATAATAAAGATAATTAACCCCAGAAGAGCAATTTCCTGCATCGGTTGCATTCAGCCATATATCTGTTTCTTTTGTTATATTATATACATCATCGCTTAGAACAGTTTTATTTGTAACAGGTGGTATAACATCCACCCTTATAATATTAACATTCTTAACCCCTCTTTCTAAGCACCAGAAAGTATCGTTACTCGCATTTTCTCTCCCCCAATCATATAAAAGTATGTTTAGCAGTCCATCCATATCAACATCAGCCACTGCTGGAGATGTCCTTATCCTACCATTTGTCAAAAACTTATCAACTAGCTTACCATTGCAATCAATTTCATAAATATACTTATCTTCAGATGCCACAAATATATCAAGTTTCCCTCCCACACCGCTATAAAGCCCCGTCCTCTTCTCATTCCCCCTGAACATTGGCCACTCCAGCACCCCTCCTGATATAGATGCCAGCGCAGGCGAGGAATAAATTGCTCCTCCTGTAGTAAAATTCCAGAGCATTATTCCATTTCTTGAAAGGCAATATAGTTTGCCATCGGTTGAGCCAAAAACTATTTCATAAAAGCCATCCGCATTTATATCTCCAATTGCGGGCGAAGAATAAACCGCTCCTCCTGTAGTAAAATTCCATTCTTGCAAGCCAGTTATTCCATTCCATTGCAAGCAATAAAGTTTTCCATCAGTAGAGCCAATTAAGATTTCCTTATAGCCATCTCCATCAATATCGGCAATTGCGGGCGAGGAATAAACCGCTCCTCCTGTAGTAAAATTCCATTCTTGCAAGCCCTCTCTATTCAATATATAAACTTTTCCATCAGCAGAGCCAAAAACTATTTCATTTTTTCCATCATTATCAACATCATCAATTGCTGGAGTTGAAATAATATTTCCAGATGTATTGAAAACCCATATAACATCCCAATCAATCCCTTCATATCCTATATGATTTGGATAACCAGGAAAATAAGGAGAAGTGCCATCTCCATTAAGGGGCAAGCTAAATCCTTCATCTATTCCATCGCTATTATCTCCATCAAAGCACCATACATTTTTAAAAGGATTATTACCTATCACAATTTCCAAGCCACCTACACTTTCATTTAATTCACCGATTGCAGGCGAAGAATGCCAGACATAATTTCCACCTGTTGCATTTCCTGTAACATGAGGAAATGTCCATTTAAATGTTCCATTGAAATTTATGGCTTCCAGGAGCCAGCCGCTTGTTGTTCCCCCAACAACATCAAGTTTTCCATCTCCATCTATATCATAAATTGCTGGCGAGCTTCTTGATTCATCTGTCCTTGTATCAAGAGCCCAAAGAATGCTTCCATTATAATTGAAGCATCTCCATATTCCTCTTGCAGTTGCATTTATTTCCGGATAAAAATTTGTTATTTCATCGCTCCCACAAACTATTTCCAATTTTCCATCTCCAGATAAATTTGCAATTGCTGGAGAAGAGCCAAAAACACACCCATTTGGAGCATGAACAACATTGAAGGCTAATGTATAATTCCATTCTTTGATAAGATAAAAGCCGTGCTTTTCAACATTTCCCGCCCAATCAACAGCATAAAATTCCAGTTTATGCAGACATTCTCTATTTATTCCTATCATTACAGATATCTTTTTTGTTTGATTATTCATATCCCCCGGAGCATTATCATTAATTGTTCTATTCTCTATGATTATATCAATTACTCCGTCATTATTAATATCTTCCCATATTTCATAGTGGAGATATCTAACCCCAGAATTATCATCTGTTGAATTAAGCCATATAACTGTGGAATTGCTTATCCATTCAATTCCATCCTTTTCATATAGTGGCCCATAATATGTTTTTACTGTTACAGGAGAGGTATTATCGATTGCCTCCCCTTTATACAAAATAACACATACGAGTAATATTATAAACAAGCACACATGCTTTTTTGAAATCATTAAAGTAAATTATTTATTAGCTTTTAAATTTATTCATTCTAACTTGGGATATTATAAACATATTTAATTCTTTAATTGCATCATTTCCTGCCAAATCCGTTGAAACTATTTTTATTTTATGAAAACCATATAATTTTTCCTCTATTGTATATCTTATTTCTTTTACATAATCCTCCAATTTTGCCATGCCATCGATGTATAATGAAGTTTTTGTCACACCTGATATTTCATCATTTACCTTAATGATTAAATCAATTTTCCCTATTATTACTGGTCTAATAAATGGTATTATCGGGCGATTTGCTATATATATCCAACTTTTCGGTTTTTCTACAATTATTGATGGTGGAGATGCATCGACATTTATACTAACTTTCTTCGGTTTTTCTATAAAGCCAGCATTGTCTATGCTGTAAAAGAATAATTCATGCTTTCCCTCACCAATAATAAAGGCATCTGCGTACTCAATCCATTCCTCATTATCTATCTTATAAAATGTTTTTGCAACACCACTTGCGCTATCTATCGCTTCAAGTTTAACCTTAATAGGGTTTGTATACCATCCATTTTTTCCATCCGGTGGCTCAACAACGCATTTAGTTAATGGCTCACCCCCTATTTCCATTACATATTTCTTAAAATTTCTGTTGTTTAGCATATCATATGCATTTACATGTATCTCATGCACCCCTTCATCCAAAGTAAATGAAGAAGCATATTTCATCCAATTCCCGCTATCTATCTTATATTCTATTCTCTTAACTCCGCTTCCTTCATCATATGCATAAAATGATATAAGCGTGGAAGAAGAGATATAATATCTATCAACAGATGCTTCCCACAGCCCTTCAAATCTCAGTTCAACAGATGGAGGAGTAAAATCAACAACATAGGAAGCGAAATTATGCGGGCTTTCTTCGTTTCCGGCGGCGTCAATCGCCCAATATTCGATAGTATAATTTCCTTCTTCTGTAAATATCCAAACAAAGCTAACTGTTGTATTCCACTCCCCTTCCCTTATTTCCTTACTACTATTCCTTCCGTAAATAACATAGAAAATTTTCCATGGACTAAAATCATCAGCAGCATAAATATTAACTGTACAAACTCCTGGAACAAATTGGGCTGGATCTTCCTTTATTACAATCCATGACCATGGTGGATTTATATCAAGCCTTAGATCTGTTGGATCGGTCTCTTCTGATGTATTTGGATCATCGGTTGGCTGAGAAGCATCATTTATACCATCTCCATTGCTATCATAATAAACAATTCCTTGGTTGGAAATAATCGAGCATGTTGCATTAAGATTAACTCTAACAACAAAACTTATTTTTATAGAGCCATGCGCAGGAATAATTCCGTTCCATATTATTTTGTTATTTACTGCATCGTATCCAATTCCATCGCTTATGTCATCGTCATTAGGTAAATCATTTATTTCCAATGAATTAGCAACATAGGTAGTGCAAGATGGAATTTCGTCTTCAAACTCATTTCCAGGATTATCATTTGAAGATACATTACCTGTATTATTAATCCATGCTGTGTATCTTATGATATCCCCTGGTTCAAGAGGCAAACCATTTATATCTTCCGCTATCTTTGGATCATAAATATTAGGTGCGTCTTCTATTACATCTATACTTGCTGAATCGCTATCTGTTACTTCATATCCGAGAATATCTTCTCCTCTTGCATTTGCAGTATTTGTGAAATCAGATGAATATGCTGAATTCCAGTAGATTTCGACGCTTTCTCCTATTCCAATTGTGCCAATATAATTGTTATTTCCACTATCATTTACCCAAACATTGTAAAGAATACAATCTCCATTATTTGTTAAAACAATCTTCCAATAGGCTGTATCTCCTGAATGAATTGTTATGCTTTCTCCCCACGATGAATTATCCTTGCTTACATATTTTTCTATGCTTATGCTTGGAGCTATTACATTTACAAATGCCTCATCTTCATCATAAACATTATAGCCAGTTTCATCTTGAGCAGTTACATTTACTTTATTCCATGTATCCTGGCTTAATGTAGTTGTATTTGTATATATCCATGTTTCTCCTGGCTCAAGTATATTATCTCCATCATCTCCTGATGAATAGCTAAATGATAAGCTCTGATTATCAATTATGCTTGTAATTGTTAAATCGCAATCTCCATTATTTGTTATATTTAGCCAATAAGTAACTTGCTCACCTGAATGAATTGTATCTGGATATGCTTCTTTTGATATGCTTATGCTTGGAGCTATTACATTTACAAATGCCTCATCTTCATCATATACTTCATAGCCAGTTTCATCTTGAGCAGTTACATTTACTTTATTCCATGTATCCTGGCTTAATGTAGTTGTATTTGTATATATCCATGTTTCTCCTGGCTCAAAAACTCCATCTCCATCATCTCCACTGCTATAGCTAAATGATAAGCTCTGATTATCAACTATGCTTGTAATTGTTAAATCGCAATCTCCATTATTTGTTATATTTAGCCAATAATTAACTTGCTCTCCTGAATGAATTGTATCTGGATATGCTTCTTTTGATATGCTTATGCTTGGATTTAATTGTGCAAATATGACCGTTGTATTTTCCCATGTTTCATTATAAACTCCTTTTAACTGAGATAGATTTCCATATGTTACATTTACATAATTATGCAATATTGTTCCATTTGGAAGAGATGAATTTACATCTACTGTTATATTTACGCTCCATGAAGAATTAACAGATAAATTGAAAATCCATATATTATTTCCTTGCGTTGGTGGCGGGCTTGAGGAATTAAAGATTACATTTGAGTCATATGTTTCTATAAGAGTTACATTTGTAAGATTTATCCCAACTGTATTATTCACCCATATGGTATAATTTAATTTTCCTCCAGCATAAACTGGGTCAGGATTATCATCTTTTTCTATGCTTAAATAAACATGTGGTGGGAAAAATGGTCCAAGTGGTATATCTGCATCATCTGGTCTATCTAAGTTAGGTGCTTGTTCAAGATTTGGATTTTCTTGATCTGTTGCCCAGCAAATTAGATAAAAAGGTGGTGGAACTCCTAATGCGCTCCAATTTAGATATAATAATATACAATTTCCAATTATTTCATATCCAGCAATAGATGAATTTGTTATCAAACCTCCGCTGTAATTACCACTCCACTCGCTAAACATTCCATCTCCATTTAAATCCTTTAAAAGATAAACATCTCCAATCCCATCATTGTTTGTATCTTCAACAAAAAATAAATACTCACTGCCATAAACAGTTCCTCCTGAGAGATATCCGTCTCCATTCAAATCTATAAACCATTTATACCTTAAATCTGGGTGTTGAGTAAAATTTGGTGGATTAACACAGCATAATCTTAAATACAAATAATTTTCATCCATTGCTATATAAACATTCAGAACATCTCGATGGTTATCAGTTCCACCTTCATCTGGGTCTGTATCAATCAGTGTCCATGAACTTGGCCACCCACCAGGTGGCGCGCTCAATGTCTCAAAAATCGCATGCCCAACAATAATTGCGGATATTATTCCTAAGGTTCCAATTAAAAACCTCTTCCTCATCTAACTCACCTTTTTAGCATATGCCTCAATTCAATATTCGATTAATATTTATATAATTTTTTATTTATATTTTTTATTACGAATTTATTCCTTTTTTATGCGAAGAAAATTTATACCCCATCCCTATATTTCAGCATGAAAAAAATAATCGCAATTTCAGTTGCAGTATTTCTGCTACCATTTAGCCTTTCTATAAATAAGGAGAAGAATGTAAAAATTTCAGAAGATTTTGACCCATTAGTTGATATAGAATTAACAGTTGAGATAAACTACATTCGCTCCCTAGAAACAAAATATCTCCATAGAACTATAGATAAAATAGATGAATTCAGCGACCCAGATTTCTATGTGAAAGTTTTTATAAATGGTGAAGAATTCACAAGTCCTGTATGGAAAAATCAGAAATATGTATATGAAAAATGGTCAGCAAAAGCAGATGTGCCAGATGATGAAGAATTTGTTGATATAATCATCCAGCTATGGGATAAAGATGTTGTTGATAAACTTTGCGATATAAGTGATAACATAGATGATTACCCATACAGCATGGATATAAATCTAACATACAGCATAAAATCTGGTCATTGGTTTGGCGATGATTTCAATTCACCGAGCAGCTACTGGATGAAGGATTTAAGCGGCTACGGGCGCGCAAATGGTTGCGATGATAACAGCATTTATCAAAATAACAGAGATTGCGAGATTGGTTTTTCAATTTATCAAAATGATTATGATGGAGATGGAATTCCTTATTGGATAGAGGTAAATGTATTTCATACAGACCCAACAAAAGATAATAGAGGAGAGGATTTTGATAATGATGGTGTTCCAATAGAATGGGAATATAAGTGGGGACATTACTTCCGCTATAACTGGTGGAATGGAAGCTTTGAGGATAGATGGGAATACAGCCCTCTTGTATGGGATGACCACAAAAATCTTGACCCAGATGAAGATGGGCTCAGCAATTATGAGGAATATCTGACAAGCCAGTGGGGTTCTGATCCTTTTAGAAAAGATCTTTTTATTGAAGTTGATGAAATGGATGGAGGAGATAATATAAAGGAAAGCGTATTGCCAGATGGAGCAAAAGAAATGCTTAAAACTGCTTATAATAAACATAACATAGTTTATCATTTAGATGACGGATGTATGGGAGGAGGGGAAAAATTACCCTTTAAACAATCTGTAACTGGAAGAGATTTGGACAATTATTACAATAAATATTTCCTGCATAACAATGAAAGCTCGTGGAGAAAAGGGGTATTTCACTATGCAGTTATTGTTTATGATGCTGGATTCAATGGCTATGCAGTAAAAAGAGATATGTGGCAGATTTCAACAAAATATATAGAGGAAAAATGCAGACAACTATTCTTTGTGGATAGAGATATAGTTTATGCAAGTGTTTTCATGCATGAAACTGGTCATTCACTTGATATATGGAATCCAGGAGTTGATAATCCAGATACAATGTATCCATGGAAATTTGCTTATTGGAAATATACTCCCTATAAAAGCTGCATGAATTATCGCTATACCTACATTCTTGTAGATTATTCTGATGGAAGCCATGGAATGAATGATTTTGATGACTGGAATACTTTAAGCTTGACATATTTTGATGATTAAAATTTATAATAAAACAGCACTTCCTCAAAATCATCTCCAAGCGAGAGTAATTCTTCAATACCTTTCCCCTTTAAATACACATTAAAAAACTCAAGAGTAAATTTATTTACAATATTAACCAATCTTTTTCCATCTATTTTTCCAAATCCAGGTATAATATATTTTGGAATATTTGGAGCAAAATGAGAAATCAAGACAGGCAAATCAGTATAATCATAATGAGCAGAGCCATTTACAACAGCCGCAAATGCAATACTTGTATTTTCCCATAAACCCTGCAAATATTCATCCTCCTCAAACCTCCCTTCAACAAAAAACATAAAAAATGGCTTTTCCGCCCTGTCCGCCCTGAAATAGCCATCAAGAGCCAGCCCCGCCTTTATGCGCTCATTTTCGCACATGCTTAATGCCGCTCCTCCTCCAAATGAATGCCCATATATTCCTATATTATCACTATCTATTTTTTCGGGAAATTCTTTGAGGAGATAATCTATGGTATAATTTATGTCCCCAATTACTTCATTGAAGGCTGTTTCTAAATGCTGGGATATATCCATTACTTCTATTACCCTTCCATCTGGAAATACTGTTATACCAGCAACATATGGATGACATATACCAGCAACTATAAAGCCATGACTCACAAGCTCTTCAATCATTGAGGTATACATCGATGGATACCCTCTATAACCATGAGAAAATATTATAAGAGGAAATTTTCCTTCTGCAAATCTTGCATTGATAAAAGAATGAGTTTTTACATATTCATATGCATTTTCTGGAATCCAGAAAAGAGAAGATTGCTTTAGAAGCCAACTGAATGTTTCCTTGCCCATATATTCATATAATTTTCCATCGTTTTCTTCAGTAGGATACCATAAATAAAGCATCATTTCTCTTTTATCATCTTCTCTTTCTGTAAGTTTTTCTTCTCTTTCGTAATCTATAAGATAGATTTCTTTAATTCCCACATTATAATTTCCTCTTGGTTTTGGAAGAAATGAAGCATAGTATTCTCCTTCCACCTTAATAATTCCAAAAATTGATGCATAGAAATTCTTTTCATCTCTTTTTAAAATTCCAAAAAATGGCTTGCAGAAAAAAATATTTTTATAGAAAAACCCTTCAAATTTAATCTCTTTCTTTCCTTTGAATACCCCTGAAATATTTCCGCTGAAATCATTTCTTCCAAGACATATATAACCTTCAATCTCCCCCCACCCCTTATTCATTATTTTAACTTCCCCAGTAAAATATCCATCCGCCCAGTCTGGAATTCCATTTTTCTCATAACTAAAAGGGATAAAAAGGGGCAATATAATCAAAACCAGCAATTTCTTCATGCCCCTAATTTAGGAAGGTTTAATAATTTTTGCGAAAGTGCTCCCGCCGGGATTTGAACCCGGGTCTTCGGCTCGAGAGGCCGATATGATTGGCCGCTACACCACGGGAGCTTATCCACCAGTAGCAACATTTATTATTTTTATTTTTTTCCCAATTATCTTTTCAGTATAAGGAATTGGCTTTCCATCAACAACTATAAGGGATGAATCTGGCATCATTCCAAGTAAAGCAAGCAAATCCTCGCCAGTGGCATCTTTGCCTATCTCAACCTTCCTTTTCCCTTCTCTTGTCTCAACCTCAACTTCCATAGTAAGGTTAATAAAAATCACAAATATTAAAATTATGCTGGGATAGCCTAGCGGAAAGGCGGCGGCCTCGAGAGCCG
>JACIWB010000041.1 GCA_014361245.1 Thermoplasmatales archaeon
GAAGAAATAAAAACAAACTTGTTCTTCATTCCAAATGGTAACAAATATAAAGAAAATTGGAAAAATTTCGATGTTTTCTGCACAAACATTGAAATTGATGAATCAAATATTCTTAGTCTTGCAGATCTATATAGGAGAAGATGGAACATAGAAAATTTTTATAGAGATGCTCAAGAGAATTTTATGATAAAAACGAAGACAGAGAATCCTATTATAAGGTTTTTCTTTTTCATATTTTCTGCTATCCTTTATAATCTGTGGTACTTTATAAGAGAATTTATTTCTATAATAGCTGAAAAGTGGAAAGATTCTATTCTTGATTTAATAAAGCAAAGAAAAGTTCTATGTAATATTAATTGTGCTAAAAGAATCGATGAAAAAATCATCAAAATTTTTTAATAATTTATCTCGAAAGTTATAGGACTATCTTTCGCTAATATTTTTATAGAGAAGAAATTATTTTTTGATTTTTTGTTTTCAGAACAATTAAATTAAATTGATAAAAAATTTTTTATTTTTTTGCAAAAAATTTGATTGCAAAAATCAAAATCTAACACAACATTCGGAAATACTGACTCAAAATTTTTTGTAAAAGTATATTAATTTTTTATCATTTATTTTTATGAAAAATTTATGGCATGAAATAGAAACTGGTCCAAATCCCCCAGAAATAATTAATGTTATAATCGAGAATCCGATGGGTTCAAGAAAAAAATATGAATATAACAAAAAGTATAACCTGATAGAATTTGATAGAATGATATTTTCACCATTTCATTATCCGGGGGATTATGGATTTATACCAAGAACATATTGCGAGGACGGCGACCCCTTGGATGCTCTTGTTCTGGTAACGGAGGCAAGTCATCCAATGGTTCTACTGAAAGTAAGACCTGTTGCGGTTTTAAAAATGATAGATGAAAATAAGCCAGATAACAAGATAATTTCAGTTCCTTTAAATGATCCAAGATTTAACGATATAAAAGATAAAAAAGATTTATCGAAGCATTTATTGAAGGAAATACAGCATTTTTTTAGAGTTTATAAGGAGCTTGAAGGGAAAAAGGTTAAAATAGAAGGATGGGGAAATGCCAAAGATGCAAAAGAGGAAATAATATATTGCATGAAGCTTTATAAAAAATTTATTCGAAAATCCACTTTATTATAGCCATTTGTGCCCAGAGCCTGTTCCATGCTTCCTCAAATATTACTGATTGTTTTCCGTGAGCCACTTCTTTTGTAACTTCATATCCATAGTAGGCGGGCAGGCAATGTAAGAATATTGCATCTTTTTTTGCCTTTGCCATAAATACCTCATTAACAGTATATCCCTGAAAATCTCTAATTCTTTCTTCCTTTTCATGTTCATCTCCCATTGAAATCCATGTATCTGTTGCAATTATATCCGCATTTACAGGTGAATTCTCATTTAACTCCTCTATTTCAAATTTTCCACCAATCTCCCTTGCTTTTTTAATATATAATTCAGATGGCCAATATTTTCTTGGAGAAACAATCTTAACATTCATTCCCACGATTGCCCCCCCAAGCAAATAAGAATGAGCCATATTGTTATTTCCATCACCAATATAGACAAAATTTATATCCTTCAATCTACCCTTCTTTTCCTTTACTGTCATAAAATCAGCAATAACCTGGCAAGGATGTTCTGCATCATCGAGAGCATTTATTACAGGAACGCTTGCGTGCCTTGCCAGTTCTTTCATATTTTCATGGCTGTATGCTCTATAAGCAATTATATCTGCATATTTACTAAGAACTTTTGCAGTATCCTCTATTGTTTCCCCTCTTCCAAGCTGAATATCATTTTTACTTAAAAATATTGAATGTCCTCCCAATTTTTTTACCGCAACATCAAATGATACTCTTGTCCTCGTAGAACTTTTTTCAAAAATCATTGCCATAACTTTTCCTTCCATTATCCTTTTGCATCCATATTTTTTAATTTCTATTGCATCATTTATTATTTTTTCAAGATCATTTTTAACATCAACAATTGATATCAAATCTTTCTTCATATAAATGCAATTATTTTGCATTATTAAACATTTTTCTAATTTCATTATTTTGCCAGCCTAAATTGTTTCTGGACTTTAATTTTTTAATCTTTATCCCACCAAAATTATATATAAAAAAGTAATTAGCTACAATGATTGAAATTAGAAATCTCAGGAAAACATATAATGGAATTGTTGCGGTTAATAACATTTCTTTCGAGGTTAAAAAAGGAGAGGTTTTTGCTTTACTTGGCCCAAATGGGGCTGGAAAAACAACAACAATAAAGGCAATTCTTGGTTTAATAAAAATTGATGAAGGGGAGGTAAGAATAAATGGTATAGATGTGTTTTCAAATGAAAGAGAGGCAAAAAAATTGATTGGATACCTGCCAGAAACACCCTCTTTTTATGAAAATTTAACAGCCCTTCAAACCCTCGAATTTTTTGCTGAATTGCGAGGCGTTGAAAAAGAAAAATGTGTTGAAATTCTAAAAGAAGTAGGGCTTGGCGACGCAATTAATAGAAAAGTTGGGGGCTTTTCGAAGGGTATGATACAGCGCCTCGGGCTGGCGCAGTGCATGATGGGCTCCCCCTCCTTGCTTATATTAGATGAGCCTACAAGTGGGCTTGATGCACTGGGGGCATATGAGATAAGGAATAGGATAAGAAAGATGAAGGAAGAAGGGAATACAATAGTTCTTTCATCTCATATTCTTTCCGAAGTTCAAGAGCTTAGCGATAGGGTTGCGATAATGAATAGGGGAAATATAATTGCGATAGATAGCGTTGAAAAATTGAGCCAAAAGTTAAAAATTCAGCCAAAGTTAAAAATAAATATTTTAAATCCATCAGAGAAAATATTGGAAGCTATAAAGAAAGTAAATGGCGTGGAAGATATAAAAATTGAGGGAAATATTATAGAGATAAAATGCTCATCTGAAACTAAGGCAAGTGTTATAAATGCAATTGAGGATGCTGGGGGAAAAATAATTGATTTCAAGACAGTTGAGCCAACTCTTGAGGAGATATTTGTAAAAATGGTGAAGGAAAATGAATAAAATTTTTGCAATAGCTAAAAAAGAATTTATGGATAACTGGAGAAATAAGTGGATTATAGCAATTTCAGCAATATTTTTAATTTTAACTGTTGTTGTTTCATATTTTACTAAGGGTGAGTGGCAGAATCTTTCTTCAACAATAGTGGGCATGATGAGCTTTGTCGAACTTTTAATTCCAATATTGGGGCTAATGCTTGGATATGCAACAATTGCTGGAGAAAAAGAGCGTGGCTCTCTTGCAATTCTTTTATCATATCCTGTTAGAAGATGGGAGATATTGATAGGAAAATTTTTGGGACTGAGCTGTGTTATTGCTTCTTCGATTTTTATTGGTTTTGGGATTGCGGGGGTAATAATAGGAATAAATGTAAAAGAGGTTAAATGGTTAGAATATTTTTACTTTATAGCAATCTCCATCCTTCTGGGAATTGTTTATATAGCAATTTCAATAATGCTTTCCTCTATATTTAAAAAACGCGCCACCGCGATGGGAGGGGCAATTTTTACTTGGTTCTTCTTTTCGATGATATGGGGGATAATACTTTTTGGCTTGCTTATAATCATTTATAAATCAAATCCCTTTCAAATTGTAAATGAAAATTTTACTGCCCCAAACTGGTTTTATTTTTTAAGTGCTTTAAATCCAGTAAGTGCTTTTGAAAGTCTTATATATTTAAATGTCACTCCCATAAGGGGCGCAATTCCTATTAACTATCCTTCATTTTATAACAATCCCTTCCTTTTTTCAATGCTTTTTATCTGGATAATATTATCTCTTGCAGTTGCATATCTCTTTTTCAGGAATAAAGATATTTAGAAATTTCATCTGCAACGCTCACTTTGCTATATTCACTTTCAATTGTATCAGTTGATACAATTTCTTTGCAACCCGCATTTAAAATTTTTCTATCTGCACCACTTATAAAAAGACCATGGATGCATGCAGTATAAATTTCTCTTGCCTTCTGATTTTTTAAAATTTCTACTGCTTTTTTCATTGTTCCGCCAGTTGAGATTATATCATCCATAATAAGAACTCTTTTGTTTTCAACATCCATATCTTTTAATTCCATAAATACTTCATTTTCGCTTATTCTATTTTTCCTAAAATAATTATAATTGCAATTCAAAATTTCTGCTGATTTTTTAGCCATTTCAACCGCTCCTTCATCTGGCGAAATTATAACATCTACCTTTTCCTTGAAATATTTTGTAAGTGAAGGAGTTGCATCGCAGATATTTACCTCTATATCAAAAAAATTTTTTATATGTTCTTTATGCGGATTTATCAAAATTAATCTATCAGCACTCATTTCAATTAATTCTGCGATTTTCTCTGCACTAACTGCTTCTCCCTCTTCAAATATTTTATCCTGCCTTCCATAGCCATAATAAGGAATAACAACATCTATTCTTTTTGCAAATCTGCTTACAGCATCCTGAATTAAAAAAAGCTCAATTATATTTTCATCAGGATATGTATTCTGAACAATTATCGCATGCTCAAATTCTTCATTTATTTTAACATAGCATTCCCCATCAGGAAATCTTTTAAGAGTAATATCAGCAATACCTATACCAGTTTTTTCAGAAATTCTATTAGCAAGATTTTTTGAGGATGAGCCAGCGACTATTTTCATGAAGAGAAATGCATAATATATTTTTATTTATTTTGCATTAATTATCGCTTTTAAAAAATCTTCTATACTTGCTCCTATAATTTCAACATCTTTAAAATTTTCATATAATACCTTTTTTATTTCCTCTTCTTCGTATCTTATTCCCCTCATTTTTTCCTCAATTTCCTCAATCTTTTCTTCTGGATAAATAAAAAAATCCCCGTGCAATTTTATATCTTCAATCAATGAATTTTTTAATATTATTCTGCATTTGATAAGCTTTCCATTTTTAACCTTTAATTCACCTTTTAAAGTTCCATTCCTTGCTTGCATATTTTCCCTCCAGAATTTTTGCCAAATTTATTTCTTTTTCATCCAATTCATCTTCATAAAAATCTATTTTCATATTTTCAGCAAATCCCTCAACTATTCCATCAATAATTTTTTCATTGCTTCTTTTTCCTGCTTCTTTTTCTATAGAAGTTACTCTATCCTCAATTTTTTTAATTTCCTTATCACTTATTTTTTCTTTACTTATTTTAAGAAGAGAAAACATTTTCTCAACATTTACTTTGACTAATATTGTTCCATGCTGAAGAATTTTTCCCTGCCTTCTTGTCTGGGCGCTTCCAGAGATTTTTCTCCCGTTCACAACTATATCATTTATTCCAGATAAATTCGCCTCCACTCCTATTTTTTTCAAACCTTTTGCAATTGATGAGCATATAATCCTGTATATCTCAAGAGTTTTTTCTGGCAAAAAATTAGAAGGAGCAACGAAGGAATAAGTTATTTCCCCGTCGCTATCATGATAAACCGCCCCCCCGCCGGTTATGCGGCGCACCACATCCACACCCTGCCTTTTGCATTCCTCAAGATTTATCTCTTCCTCGACGCTCTGAAAATATCCTATTGAAATTGCTGAGGGTCTCCACTTGTAAAGGCGAAGTGTTGGTGTGCCACTAATAAGGATTGCCTCATCTATTGCCATATTTGAAAAAGCATTTCTGTGGCTATCTAATATCAATCTGAAGTCCATGCAATAATTTATTATAGTTTTATATATTTCTTTTGATTTTACTGGCATGAGTGAAGTAGATGAAATAAGAAGAAAAATTATTAGGGATATTTTAAAAGAAAAAAAAGTTAGTATTGATAAACCAATTGCCCTTACAGATAAAAATTTTGATGAATTTATAAATAAGCACCATTTGGTTGTTGTGGATTTCTGGGCTCCATGGTGTGGGCCTTGCAAATTCTTTTCACCAATTTTCGAAGAAGTTGCGAAAGAAATGCAGGGAAAAGCTGCTTTTGGAAAAGTAAATACGGATGAAAATGAAAAACTATGCGAGAGATTTGGTATAATGAGCATACCAACGCTTATTATTTTTAAAAATGGGGAGATTGTGGATAGAAATATTGGGGCGATGCCAGCGGATATGCTGAAGGAATGGATAGAGAATAATCTATAATTTTCTAAAAATTAGATAGATAATCAGCAATCCCAAAAATATTGCAAATATTCCAATTGATATAAAAAATGGATTGATATTTCCTTCATTTTCATGAAATTCTATAATCAAATATTCATTTATTTTTGGTTTATAAAGACAATAATATGTAGAATTCTCATATTTAAGAGGTATATTCCCTCTCAAAAATTCATCGGAAATTATCTTTATTTCAATTTCGTCTGTCTGATAAATTATTTTTTTCTCAAATTTTTTATCCATAAAATAGTGTAATCTAACAGTTAAGTTCTTACCCGCAATCAAAACTATATCAAAATCATTTAGGTAAATTTCAATTGAATTATTTTTTACTTCATAGTTAATTCTTTTTCCTCCTATGGATACCTCTATATTTGTTGAACAAGTCCATATGGTTAAATTTTCTGTATAATTTTTCTTCCCTATATTCTTAAAAGTTATTTCTTCAAAAACTTCCCCTCCTTTTATTATAATTTCATCATTTGCAATAGCTATATTCTCAACCTCTTTTTCATCCGCCAAACTAATTGAAACAAGCATTATGCAGAGCAAACAAATTATTTTTTTCATTGGTTTATAGAGTTTTCATAGATTTAAAATTTTCCTATAATTTTATCAAACAGGCCGCAAACTTTTTTATTTTTTGCAATAAAATAGGATGCAATGCCAAGGACTAAGCCAGAAAAAATATCCATTAACCAGTGAATTCCAAGATATAGAATAACAAATGGCATAAAAATCATTGTAGAAAATACAAAAATTTTGTATCTCTTCATGTTTTGATGGGAAAGGACAACAAGGCAAATAGAAACAAGAACACTTATATGCCCGCTTGGAAAATTGTCAGTTAGCCTATCAACAAGTAAAACAAGTGACATATATTGCTCATTTGAGTAAAGCAATGGCTTTATTTCGGGGTAGGAAGATGTAACACTTACATTAAAAAAGAGATAAAAGGGGACAAGCACAAGATAGTTTATCAGTATTGCATATGTAGATATCTTTGCAAAGTTTTTTTCTCCTCTTAAAATAAAAATAATCGGGGTAAAAATAATTACATACATAAATGAAATCAGATAAAATATAGAGACAAAATGGATGAATATCTCGTTTTTTATTGCATTTTGTAAAAAAACTATAAAATTGGTTCCCTCAATTCCATATATTATTGGTGTAAAATCATACCCAATTGAAAAACTATCCTGCAATATATTTTCAATTTTTATCATAGCCATAACAAATATAAGTATCAGGAAATAGCCCCTACAATCTTTAACTCTCTCAAAATATGTCTTTCTTGATATTTTTTTCTCCTCATCAAATATCAATATTCCCGCTGCCATTGAAATTATCATCAGGGTTATATACCATAGTAAAGCCTTTATTAAGATGAACATTTAAATCTTTTGAGTAATTGGAAAATCATATAAAATTCTTTTTAATTATTCAACCTGAAAAATATCGAAGGATTTAAATTCTCCTATTACATATCTATAAGGAGGCGATAAAAATGGCCTACGAATATGAAAGCAAGAAAAACAAAAAAAAATACACACTTTATACAAGGGATGTTACACTGAAGGGGGGAAAAAGACAGACAATATACTTCTTTAGCGCAAAAAAACCAAAGAGTGGCAAGCCGTGCGACATGCCCCCCGGCTACAAGGTTGTGGAGAACCCAAGAACTGGCTTACCATTCTTGAAGAAAAAATAAACCTCTTCCCCTTTTTTATTTTATTTTTGCTGAAATGCTTTCAAGAGCTCCCATTATGTTCCAGATTGCAGTTCTTCCATGGACTGGTGTATTTGGGTCATTTGCCACTTCATCCAGAACAGAGATTGCTGATGCTATTTTAACATCCAAGCTTTCATCCTTCCTATTAAGAATTTCTATCGCTTCTTTTGCCCCCCTCCTTACATTTCTTGGAACAGACATATCTTCTGAAAGTTCTTCGAGCATCCTATATACATTCTTCAATTCATCGCTTTTCATATTATCACCTTGTAAGTATTGTAATATAATAATTATAAAAAATTTTTTGGGAAAAATATTTAAACAGCTTTTTAATTATTTTTGGTGAAAAAAAAATGAAAAAATTGTTAGCTATACTTTTGGTCGGCATTATGATATGTGTTAGCGTGGCATATATGGAGAAAAGCAGTGAAGCGAACAATTTCAAAGCAAGGGTATATATAGAAAACAGAAAAGTTGTCCCACTATATACTGAAAATGGAATTATATGGGAGGAAAAAAGTTGGAATGTAAATTATTTGGAAGAAAATGATGATCCTACAGAAAAAGTATTAGACAAAGGAAAATCAAATGATGATGCAACAGATATAACACCAAAAGCAGGCGGCGATGGAATAGTTAAAAAATGGGCTCTATGCATAGGAATAGCAGATTATGAAGGGACATCAAATGATTTGCAATATTGTGATGATGATGCAATTGACTGGAAAAATTTCTTGCAAGGCAAAGGATATACTGTAACAATTCTCCTTGATAGCCAGGCAACAGCAAACAATATAGATAATGCAATAAATCAGCTTCTCGCAAGTGAGGATGCAGATGATTATGTAGTATTTACATACTCCGGACATGGAGCAAGATATAGAAAATATGGCTCATGCATAATTTCGCATGATATGTATGCAATGACAAACGGCTGGTTTGTTTCAAAATTCAGCAACGCGGACTCGCAACATATATACTTTACTTTTGATGCATGCCAGATTGGGGACTTTCAGAAAGCAGTCGTGACGAATAGGCTTGGAGCATTTGCAAGCAACAAGCAGTATTCATATGATGGCGATGCTACAATGAAAAATGGAGTATTTACATATTACCAGATGGAAGGATGGAACATCTATGCTACTTTTGAGCAAGATTCAGCATATGCAGTGCAGAAAATGAAGGACTGGGCAAAGAAATACGCAATAAAAGTAGACCCATTCTATGTAGATAAATTCACCGACTACATGTATCCATAATTTTCTTAGCCCACTCTAATTTTTTTCTTTTATTTTCTAAATTTTTTCTATCTTTTTTTACTGGATTTGAAAAATCAAAGCCAACCACATTTATCTTCTTTGCATTGAAATGTTTTGCGATACAATATGCTCTATCTCCATCCGTAAATCCTCCAAAATTATATACATTTCCAAATGGTTTTGATTGAGTTGTTATCATTATTTTTCCTTTAAATTTTCTGAGATAATTTTTTATTGCATCGATATTATCTCCATGAGCATGAATTATAACAATGCTTCCCCTTTCATTCGCATTTAATATATCTTCAACATTTCCATCTAAATCAGTTGTTATTATATCTGGAAGAATTCCTTTTCCCATTAAAAATGATGTTGTTTCATCAGCAGAAATTATAACCCCTTCAATTTTTTCAATATCTTTTTCGGAAATTGCGGCGCCGCAAATTGTTACAATTTTCCCTTCAATAAGTTCCTTTAAATATCTTTCATCTATTTTTTCATTGTTTGAAGATAATTTTTCAGCAATTTTTGCGGATTTTTCATCTTCCTCCATGCTATAGCCAAAATCCCTTAAAATTTCTTCATATATTTTCTTCCATTTCCCCCATTCCATTTTATTCCCATTCTATTGTGGCTGGCGGCTTGTTTGAAATATCATATACAACCCTATTTACATCCTTTATTTCATTAACTATTCTGCCAGCTATTTTTTCAAGCAGTTCGTGAGGTAATTTTGAATAGCTTGCTGTCATTGCATCTGAAGAATCAACACTCCTTATAGCTATGGTATATCCATAGGCCCTTCTATCTCCATGAACCCCAACACTTCTAACTGGAAGTAAAACAGCAAAATATTGCCATGGTTTCGCTATATTTTTTTCTCTGCAGAAATCCTCTATTTCTTCCTCAACAATCTTGCACGCCTTTCTTACAATTTTTATTTTTTCCTCGTTTATTTCTCCTACTATTCTTACTGCAAGCCCAGGCCCAGGAAAAGGCTGTCTTTCATGAACCTCTATGCCCAAATATTTTGCAACTTTTCTTACCTCATCCTTATATAAATCTCTCAACGGCTCAACTATCCTAAAGCTTATTTTTTCTGGCAAACCAGCAACATTATGATGACTTTTTATTCTATCTCTTGCTCCTCCCCCGCTTTCAATCCAATCAGGAGCAATGGTTCCCTGAATTAAATATTCCGCATTCTCTTTTTTTGCAATTTCTTCAAATATCCTTATAAATTTTTCTCCAATTATTCTCCTTTTCTCCTCTGGATCAGTAACCCCTCTTAAAGCATTTATAAAATCTTTACTTGCATCAATAAAAATGAAATTTATATTCTTTCCCTCATAAAATTTCCTCACTTCCTCACTTTCTCCTTCCCTCATAAGCCCAGTATCGATATGCACAGCAATAAGGTTTTTTCCGAGAGCTATGCCTGCCAGTTTTGCAGCAACAGCAGAATCAACCCCTCCAGATACAGCAATTATCGCCTTTCCCTTAACTTCCTCCCTTATCTTCTCAGTCGCACTTTCAACAAATTCCTTTACATCAAACATATTTCTCCCTCATTTTCCTCCTTTCTCCCTCAAGTTTTTCAGCAAGTTCCTCATATTTCAGAGCAAGAATTTCAACCGCAAGCAATGCCGCATTTTCTCCCCTATCAAGCCCAACAGCAGCAACCGGCACGCCGGGTGGCATCTGCACAATTGAAAGAATGGCATCCAAATTTAGCTTTCCAGAAACTGGAACACCTATAACTGGCTTTGTTGTATGTGATGCTATGCTTCCAGGGAGGGCGGCTGATAAACCAGCGATTGCAATGAATATATCTGCATCACTTGATGCAATTTCCTTTATTTTTTCGGGTGTTCGATGGGCGGAGGCAAATACCATTTCATATGGAACACCAAATTTTTCCAAAGTTTCAGCAGCTTTTTTTCCAACTTCTTCATCGCTTTTAGAACCCATGACTATCATAACCTTCATAAAAATAAATATGAAATGAATAAAAATCTTTTCTGAAAAAACTGCTGTGTTGAATAAACCCTAAAATTTTTTTATTTTTGCAGCATTTCTATAAGAAGAGATAAGGATGCCAGACGAGAGAAATTGGAAAGAATATAATGAGCAAATGGTGAGGAGAGAAGAAATGTACATTTCTCTGGATTTTATGGAAAC
>JACIWB010000042.1 GCA_014361245.1 Thermoplasmatales archaeon
TTTTTCTTTCACCCAGCAAAGGCAATATCAAGAATTTGAAAATTTAAAAAATAAGAAATGCTACACCAATTAATAGAATTAGTTAGAAAAAAATATCTTTTGCTGGGACAAGAAAAAGATAGAAATTATGATTGCCATCATTCTTTACTATGCAGGATAATGAAGCATGGCAGATGGTATCATAAATTTGCCTAATTATTTACTAATTCAGAAAAATACAGGCGTTGTATGGCAATAGATGCAATAAGATTTGTCAATAGCTTCTTGGTTTATTGCAAGAATAAGCCACTAATTATGATAGAGCTCCATGTATAAATGGGCATTAAAAAACATCCTCAAAGCAAGATGTTTAACTGCATTTTAGCCATTTACAATCCAGAGGTGAGAATTTGTTGAAAGTGCCGAGGGATGCTACTGCTAAAATATTTAAATTTAATATATTTTATACCCATGAATGAAATTTATTTTAAATCAGCATCAACACCTTTTGCAAAAGATGCAATTCATCTTGCACTTGAAAAAATTTTTGAAAAATTGAATAAAATAAGCAAGGGAGATATTGTAGCAATTAAACTGCATATGGGGGAGTTAGGAAATAATGCATATGTTCGCCCTTTTTTTGTCCGCAAGATCGCCGATATGGTGAAAAAATGCGGAGGAAAGCCATTTATAACAGATACAACAACTCTGTATGGGGGGCATAGAGGAAATTCAATAGATTATCTTTATACAGCATCAATGCATGGCTTCAATATTTCTTCAATGAATTGCCCAATTATAATAGCGGATGGCTTGCTCGGAAGGAATGAGGAAATTGTGGAAACAGATGGGCAAAGAATTGCGGTTGCGAAAGCAATATTCGAATCAGATTATATGCTGGTAATTTCCCATTTCAAAGGGCATGGAATGACCGGCTTCGGGGGGGCGATAAAAAATGTTGGCATGGGCTGCTGCAGCAAAGCGGGCAAGGCATGGCAGCATGCTGCAAGCAAGCCAGCGCACAATAAAAGCAAATGTATAATGTGCAAGAAATGCACCCTTTTCTGTCCAGCAGGGGCAATATATGAAAAAAATGGAGAAATTTTTATAGATTATGAAAGATGCAGGGGTTGCGGGGCATGTACTGTTTTATGCGAGCAGGGTTGTTTTTATATTAGTGATGCAAAAGAATTGCAGAGAAGAGTAGCAGTTGCATGCAAGGCTGTTATTCAAAAATTTGGTGGAAAGGTTTCTTTTATAAACTTTTTAACTGATATAACTCCAAGATGCGACTGCTGCTCATTTCCAGATAAGCCATTAATAGAAGATATAGGGATTTTAGGTGGCAACGATGCGGTTGCAATAGATAAAGCATCCTATGATTTGATTTGCAATCATGCGGGAAAGGACATATTTTATGAAATTCATAAAATAGATGGGAGAATACAGCTTATTGAAGGAGAAAAAATAGGACTTGGAAGCATGCAATATAATCTTATTGAAATTTAACAAGGGAAAGGGCATTTATTACATTTTCCTTTTCTACAGAAATCCCTCCCAAGCCTCATAAAAGCTATTTCCATTTCAGCTTCATCAATTCCTTCAATTTTTTTAAATTTTTTATCAAAGAGGTGATGTTTTTCTGCAGAAATTATTGCATATTCAGATATGCTATGTTCAGCCCAGGGAAGTTCTCTCAAAAATATATTTACTGTAACATCTCCTATTCCCTTTGCTAAATTTTTTAAGCTATCTTTTAAATTAGATTTTTCTTTTAATTTCTCAATTCCTCCAATTTTTACTATATTTTTACATGCTTCCATTATCTTATCTGCTGTTTTAAAATCATATCTTGTATAGCCCCCTTCATCTAAACATTTTACAATTTCATCCCATCCTGCCATAATTATTTTTTCAGGACTTGTATATCCATTTTTCTCAAGAATTTTATATGTTTTTATTGCATTTTCCTCTCTTATTGGCGCTCCAAAAAGGATGGATGCAAGAAACCATTTAAATGGCTCATTATCTGGCTCAATCCCCAAAATTTCACTGTATTTTTTTCCATAAATTTTTACAAATTCCTTCAATTCCATTTCAAATTTATTATGTAAATCTCCTCGCTCTTTATCTTTTTATTTCCAGCCAAATCGTATGCAATAAATTTTATTTCATGCTTTCCAATTGAAAATTCATTTATTTCCCATGAAGAAGTTGAGGAAGTTGAATTTCCTTTATATATGTTATCATAATAAAACTCAATTAATTTTATTCCATTTAAATCATAGCATTCAACATTTACCTCCAAGCTTCCTATTACAAAAGTTAATTCTGTATCAAAAATTTTCCTTCCGAAAACATATAGCCCTTTTAAAGGAGAAATAATATTTATTTCTGGAGAAACAGTATCTATTTTTATTTCCATTCTATTATTTTCTTCAAAATTTCCAGCCATATCAACAGAGAAAAATTCAAAAAAGTATTTTCCATCCCCCAAATTTATAACCATATTGTATTCCAAAAATTCTCCACCATTTATCCTGTAAAATGTTTTATTTATTCCAGATATTGCATCGTCTGAAAAGAGCGATGCATTTATCCTTTCATTATACCATCCGCCCGAAGAATTTTTATCAACAAGAATATGAGTTGAAGGAGGACTTTTATCTATTTTAATGTTCATAATTTTAGTTTCCTCATAATTTCCCGAATTATCAACGCTATAATAATAAACCGTATGATTTCCTTCCTCAGAAATTGCCACTGGCGCAAAATATTCGCTCCATGCGCCTCCGCCAACCTTGTAATATGTCCTATTTATACCACTTAAAGAATCTACTGCATTTAAAAACAAAATTGTATTGCTTACATACCATCCATTTCTGCCATTTATATCAGGATTTAACTTGCATATTGTGGAAGGAGGCGTAATATCTATTACTATAGTTTTTGTTGTGGAGTTTTTGTTACCCAGATTATCTTCTACATTTAATGTTACATTATATCTTCCCTCATTTTCATAGTTATGGTTTGCAATAATTCCATAGCCAATGCTTCCATCTCCAAAATGCCATGTATAATTTAATATGTAGCCATCTGGGTCATAGCTCGAAGATGCATCAAAAATTACAAATTTTCCATTTATTTCATAGGTGAATTGAACCACTGGAGCATAATTTATTGCAACCGCCTGGCATACCAACAGGAGGAATGCTACCGCCCAAACAATTTTTTTCATGAATATTTATCAATTTCAATTTTTTATTCTTTTTGGTTTCATATTTCATAATAATATTCTCCTAATTCTTTTTGCTCTCTATCAAGGCGTGAGTCAATTTTATTTATTCTTGGCCTGTTGCTGTCTTCATCTCTCCTGAATGTGATTTCTAAATCCTTCAGGAAAAAATTCATTCCTTCCCTTAAATTCATTGGTCCCTTGGCAAATCCTCTTTTTCCAGGCTCTCCGTAAAAAACCATAAGGGATTGACTAACCATATCAACAAAATATATGTCATGCTCAACAACCAGGCATGCCTTTCCTTCTTTCTCCATAACTCTTTTTATCGTTTTTGCAACCGTCATTCTTTGCTTTGCATCAAGATATGCTGATGGTTCATCAATTAAATATAAATCTGCTTCCAAACTCAAGCAATATGCAATTGCCACAGTTTGTAGTTCTCCACCAGATAAACTTTTTAATTCATGACCATAAAAATATTTTATATCAAGAGGATGTAAAACTTCTTTTTCATATAAGCTGTGAAATTTATCTTTATTTTTCTCAAAAAGTTCTTCCACCTTCCCATCTTCAGCCCTTATATACTGTGGCTTGTAACTTATTTTTATTTTTTTATCTATTTTTCCTTCATTTGGCTCAATCAATCCTGCAAGAAGCTTTATAAAAGTTGTTTTTCCAATTCCATTTGGTCCCAAAATACCAATAACCTCTCCCTTGTTTATTTTTCCCTCATTTACTGTTAATTCAAAACCATCATATTTTTTATTCAATCTATCAAATATAACCAAACTCTCTGTTTTCTTAAACTCACGGGGAGGATGTTTTTCAAATTTTATTTCTTCTCCAAACCTTACATTTTCCTCTTTCAGATAACCTGAGAGATATGTATTTATACCATGTCTTACACTTTTTGCATCAGATACAATTCCATAAACCCCTTTCTTACCATATAAGATATGAATAATATCCGCAAGAAAATCCATCACCGCAAGATCATGTTCAACAACAACCACCATTTTATTTTCCGATGCTTTCCTTATAATTTTTGCAATTTCCATTCTATTTTTTATATCTAAGTAGGATGTTGGTTCATCAAAAAGATAGAGGTCTGCATCTCTTTTTAAAGTAGCAAAAACAGCAATTTTTTGCAGCTCTCCTCCAGAAAGCTCGTTCATTTTTTTATTATCCATTCCTTCAATTTCATCATCTATACCATTTTCTAAAAGAAAATCTCTTACACTACCCTCATACATTGACAGTTCATCTACATATTGTGGTTTTATTGAAATTCTTAAATTACCTTCAGAAATATTCTTTAAAAAATGATGGAGTTCTGTTCCTCTATATATATCAGTTATATCTTCCCAGCTTGGCTCCTTCTCCATTCTCCCCAAATTTGGCTTTATTTTGCCAGATAAAATCTTTATTGCAGTTGTTTTTCCTATTCCATTTTCACCTAGCAATCCAACAACCTTTCCCTTTTTTGGAACTGGTAAGCGAAATAATCTGAATCCATTTTCTCCATATTGATGCACGATACTTTCTCTTAACTCCTCCGGTAAATTTTCTATATGAATTGCCTTAAAAGGACATTTATGGACGCATATTCCGCATCCCGCACAGAGTTGCTCTGATATAACTGGCTTATTTTCATCAATTGATATAACTTCAACACCACTCCTTACTTTTGGACAATATTTTATACATTCCATTGAACACTTTTTTGGCTGACATCTATCCCTATTTAATACAGCAATTCTCATTTTCTCAATGAATAACCAACAATTTTATCAATGGAGTTTATCGCAATCCTTGGCTCTTCAAAAACAGGTATTTTAAGTTTTAGCAACTTTTTCTTTTGCTCTTCTACAAATCTTCCTCCCATACATATTGCAATAAAATACTTTCCAGAGTTTTTTAAACCATAATAAAGCTCTTTCAAACTCTCTGCAAGCGGAGAATCTTGAAAAACAAATGTAAGGATAATAATGTCCTCTCTTCTCTTTTCAACCGCTTCAATAAAATCCCTTGCGGTCGCGCTTCCCGTCAAATCCACAATTTCAGCAATCTCTATATTTCTTGCCTCGCCCGCAAAATCGCACGCCATCACGCCGGGCCCCGCCCCATTTGTGACTATCGCCACCTTCCCGCCAGATGGCAAACCACGCATCGCAAGTATTTTTAACACTCCAAAAAATTCCTCGAAGTCGTCAGCAAATATTATATTTCTCTGCTTGCAGGCACCTTCAAATATTTTATAGTTTGATGCCATCGCTCCAGTATGGAGAAATGCCGCTTTCTGTCCTAACTCACTTCTTCCAGATTTCAAGACAACTACAATTTTTTCATTTTTTATTTCAAAAAAATCTTTTCCAATTTCTTCCGCATATATTGCAATTATATCTGTTTTTTTATCATTTTTAAAATATTTAAGTAAATCAATTTCATTTACATCCGCTTTGTTGCCATAGGATACAAACTTTGTAACACCTATTCCTTCAGTTGCACATTTTTCAAGCAGAGCAATTCCAAATGTCCCTGATTGGGTCATTATTGCAACATTTCCTTTTTTCGGCAAATCCATATTTCTCTGGAAAAAAGTGTTGAAACCATTTTCTGAATTGAATACACCTATGCAATTTGGTCCAATAATGCGCATTTTGTATTTTCTTCCCAATTCAACTATTTTTTTCTCTGCCTCTATCTTCCCTATTTCTTTAAATCCACCTGATATTATAACAATATTCTCTATCCCTTTTTTCCCGCATTTCTCCAGTTCCTCAATGCATTTATCTGCCTCAACAGCAATCACCGCCAAATCAATTCTATCCTTTATTTCATCCAAACTTTTATAACACTTTTTCCCAAAAATTTTTTTTCTATTTGGATTTACAGGATATGCTTTTACTTTGCTCTTTATAACATTTTTAAAAATTTCATATCCTATCTTACCCTTTTTGCTTGAAGCTCCAACTAATGCAACACTTCTGGGCTTGAAAAACTTTTCCATTTACTCTTCACTTAGTATAACAAAATCCTTAACTGATTTAACTGATTCAAATGGAAATAGAATGTAGCCCTCTTCATTCTGGTTGTACAAGCGCGGATCTATTTTATCGGATGGTTCCACGATAAGGTCAATAAGCTTCCCACTATTAGCATCAACTGTTATATTTCTCACTATACCTAAATATAACCCACTATTGCTCATAACTTTCTTTCCTCTTAATTCATTCTCCATTATTTTCATGTTTATCAAATAAGGAAATAATTCCGCCTTTTTAAATTTGCGCTTTTGCAAAATTCAATAGAAAAAATTTTATATACTGCAAATATAAAAATCGGGTGTTAAAATTAACGAAATAAGCCTATTTGCGGGTGTTGTTGTGGCGGGCGTGTCGCTGCTTCTATTTATAATTTCAATGATATCATTTAAGAGGGTGAGGGAAATAAAAATTCTTTTCATAGGTTTATCTTTCCTTATCTTTTTCATAAAATCGATTGTCATAATAAAATACTACCAGCAAATTGGCTATTTAATTCTTTTTGATTTGCTTATAATTTTCTTCCTCTATATTGCTGCAGCGAAAAAATGAAAGAAGACCATCTTGCTCTGGAAACAAGAAAAAAAATATATGAGTTAATTGCCTCTTCGCCAGGTCTTCATAAAAGAGAGATATCAAGAAAATTAAATTTATCCTTAAGCACAGTTGATTATCATCTCCACTATATGGAGAGGAAAAATCTGGTTGTTGCAAAAGAGGATAGAAGATACAGAAGATATTTTGTCACAGAAAAAACATCGCCCCAGGACAGCAGAATAATTTCCCTCCTCCGCCAAGAGACGCCCCGCAAAATATTGATTTTTTTGCTCGAAAATCCAAATGCAATTCATAGGGATATATGTGAGAGCACAGGGAAAGCTCCATCAACTGTTTCATTTCATATAAAAAAATTGGTTGAAGCTGACATTTTGGAAGAAATTTCTCTTGGCAAGGAGAAGGGATATAATATAAAGAATAAGGATAGAGTTATCGATGTTCTTATCACATATAGAAGCACATTTCTTGATAGAGCGGTCGATAAATTCCTTGATGCATGGACTTCTTTTGGAAGAATTTAATTTTTTATTTTTTAAACATATATAAAGCGGCTAAGGATATGACAAAAATACCAAAAAATGCGGCTATAATTTTTCCAAATATATTTTCAACAATAAATTCTATACTAACTTTATACTCACTGAAATGCGGAATGCTTACAAGCAAAAATAAACCTTCTTTGGAATCAAGTTTATAATATTCTGGATATATGCCATCATCATTTGGATTAAGAATATCTTCAAAGCTACCTGCTTCATCAATTTTTTTACCATCGAATTTTATTATAAATTCATCTGATATACAAACATTTTTCCCCAAGCTTATCTTTATTACCTTTCCCGAGGTTGAGTTTCCTCTTACATTAAGCAAAACCTTTTCCTCTGTTATATTAACTGCTTCTATCGATACTTCTCCGAAATAGGACATAGAGTATGTTTCATTATTTAAATCAAAACCAGCTATGATTATTTCTCCCCCTATCTCTTTATTTGAGAAAGCATTCTCTATTTTTTCCTCCGAATAATAAAAGCTCGCAAGAATGAGGTTATTTTTAGCTGTTATATTTTCTCCATCAAAAAATAGGTTTTCATCGCTCATTAAAACAACACTTATATTTTCCTTTTTCATTTTTATTAATTTTTCATTTACTGGATTTATTTCATAATCATTAATCTCACTTATAATTATTTTATCAGAAAATATTTTCAGAAATCTTGAAGGTGCATCATGCAATTCTATTGTACATCCACCATACTCAAATCCAAAAAATGCCCCTCTTATGTTTATAGGGAGTAGGGCTTTTCTTATCTCCTCTTTTAAAAGAGGGTCTCTTTCAACAATTTTTTCAAGGGCATCAAAAAACTGTATTGAAATCTCTATTGAATCATTTTTATAAACCATCTCAATTATTTTTTTATCTTCCTTATAACAGGAAATTTTTCCTTCAAGTCCAGCTGGAAGATATTTTCCAGTCAATTTTCCATCATCAACCCTAAATTCACCAACTTCTATGGCTTGAGTGTAAATGCTAATTAAAAGCATCGCTGAAAATGCAATGATTATCAGTTTCTTCATGCTTTTTATATATTATCATTTTATAAAAAATCTGGTTCAATCATCGAATAGAGGAAATCAAAAGAGGAAGTATAACAGTTGCATCCCCTTCTACTGTAACATGCTTTGCCTTTTCCTTTATCTTCCCCCATGAAACTGCTTCTTTGGCCCTTGCCCCAGACAAAGAGCCATCCCATTCATGAGCGGATGTAATATAAACGGCCGCATCCAGCCCGCCGTGGAACTGAGCCCACCATATCAGATGATGCTTTGAAATTCCTCCGCCAATTACAATCCCTCCTATTTTGCCATCGCCAAAAAATATATCAGAAAGTTCGTTCTCATCTTTGGATAAATCAATCTCTATCCTGTTTTTCATTCTCCATAACTGCCAGCCAACCGCCCCATCATATATTGCGGGCACATAAAAAGGTATTTTGTTTTTCCATGCCCAATATAAAATTGATTTTTCTCCCAATTTTTCCCCTATTTTCCAGGCTATTTCTCTGCTCCCCACTTTTCCTTTAAAATCCTTAAAAAATTCATGCATTTTTTTCTCTATAATGAGCCCGTAACTCTCATTAGGGATGAATATATTTCCCAATCTATTTATCCCTTTTTTATGAAGTTCTGCGTCATCCGCATCAAATGAGCCATGATAATAATTTTTAAAATTCCTTGCCAAATCATGATCAATTGTTCCACAGGTTGTAATTACTCCATCTACTATTTTATCCTTCAGCATATCTTTTATTACCCCTCTTGTTCCAGTAGCAACTATACATGCAGGAAAAGTAAGAAAGATAAAATAATCTTTTTTTATCATTTCCTCAACTATTTTTAATGCAGTTCCTAGTTTTTTTGCGGTAAAACCACCTGAATAATAAAATTGTTCTACCAAATCTTTGCTACCTTTAACTTTCTTTAAATTTATATCCCTCACAATCATAAAAGAAATACATAAAAATATATAAAAAGAATACTAAAGGGTAGAGGGAAGAGGTTAGAATTCTTCACCCTCTTCTTTTCCTTCCTCAGGCATTTTGCCTTTTTCCTTTGATACTTCTCTCGCTGCAATTATGTCATCTATGCGCAGAATCATTATGGCTGCTTCTGTTGCAGAGCGTATCGCCTGCTTTCCCACGCGCAGTGGTTCAAGAACATTTTTCTCCCTCATATCAATTGTTCCACCCTGATAAACATTCACTCCATGATATTTCTTGCCTTCAGAATGTGCCTTTCTTAGCTCAATGAGTATATCTATTGGATCAATTCCTGCGTTTGTTGCCAGAGCCCTTGGGATAACTTCAATTGCATCCGCAAATTTCTCTATTGCAAGCTGTTCCCTTCCTCCAACTGTTGCCGCATAATCTCTTAATCCCATAGCAATCTCTATCGCTGCTGAGCCACCGCCTGTTGTCATTTTTCCATCTTCGAGAGCCACTGCTATTACGCTCAATGCATCATGCAATCCACGCTCAATTTCATCAACAACATGTTCTGTTCCTCCTTTTACAAGTATGCTTACCGCCTTTGCTTCCTTGCAGTCTGTAATGAAAGTCATCTTATCTTCGCCTATCTTTCTCTCTTCTACTTTCCCCGCGTAGCCGAGATCCTTTGGTTTAATTTCATCAAGTTCAGTTATTATTGATGCTCCTGTTGCCCTTGCCAGTTTTTCCATGTCTGATTTCTTGACTCTCCTGACTGCATATATTCCAGCTTTCGCAAGATAATGCTGTGCTAGATCGTCAATTCCTTTCTGGCATATGAGAACATTTGCACCGCTCTTCTTTATTTTTTCGACCATGTTTCTTATCATTGCCTCTTCTTCTTCAAGGAATTTCTGTAACTGAGATGGATCTGATATTCTTATCTGTGCATCAACTTCTGTCTTTTTAACCTCAAGTGCATTGTTCAGCAAAAGTATCTTTGCATCTTTAACAACTAATGGCATATCTGGATGAACTCTTTCCTTATCAAGAATTATACCATTTATCAGTTCTGTATCCTCAACTGATCCACCCTGCTTTTTCTCAACTTTTATGTTGTCTATGTCAACCTTTATTTCACCATTTATTTCCTCAGCAACACTCTTAACTGCCCGATAGGCAATGCTTGCAAGCAATTCCTTGTTCGTCTCTGCAACCTTTCCAGTTATCGATGTCTCTGCAATCTTCTTCAACAGCTCGTCATCATCTGGTTTAACATTTAGAGCAATGCTTTCTAGTATCTCACATGCTTTTTTACTTGCCATTCTGTAACCATCAGCTATAACTGTAGGATGTATATCCTGCTCTATCAAGTCCTGTGCATTCTTGAGTAACTCGCCAGCAAGCACAACAGCGGTAGTTGTTCCGTCGCCGCACTCCTCATCTTGGGCTTTTGCAACCTCAACAATCATCTTTGCGGCGGGGTGCTCAACATCTATTTCTTTGAGGATTGTGACGCCATCGTTTGTAATCACTACATCTCCCATGCTGTCCACGAGCATTTTGTCCATTCCCTTGGGCCCGAGTGTAGAGCGAACTGCATCTGCAATTGCTATCGCTGCTCTGATGTTATTATATTGTGCCTCTCTTCCTCTCTCTCTTTCAGTGCCTTCCTTCAATATTAAAATCGGCTGTTTTCCTGTCAACATTTTAATCACCGAGCTATATAATTATTCTTCTATATAAATTTTTCTATGAAACCGGGGTTGTCGAACAAATCAATTCCATTTAACATATTCATAAAGAAAATTATAGGGAGAAAAAATAGTCATATATGTCTGGAGGTTATGGCAAATTGCCATTCCAATTACATGTTTCCTTCTCATATCTTCTTTTTTAAATCTGGAAAATAGTAATCTTTTTGTTTCTAGTCCTCCAAAAATT
>JACIWB010000043.1 GCA_014361245.1 Thermoplasmatales archaeon
ATTTATCTCTAAAACTTTCCTTTCCTGGATGATGTGCTCTTTTATTCCACTTCCATACAGTTTTTCTGCTTATTCCAAGAAATTCAGCAATTTCTTTTGTTTTCTTTCCTGCCTTCTTTGCCATAACCATTATTCTCCTCATTTCTGGAGTAACATGTGACATTTCCCATTCCCTCCTATAAAGAATGGGAAATTGGTTTAAGAAATGTTACCGATCTGTGTTTACTTTACAGCTCAAAAAGTTAAAATTTTATATTAAAAATGTATATCCATCGATGAAGTTGAACCCCTCTCCTCTGGGACTTGCCGCATTTGCACTGACAACCTTCTTGCTGTCTCTGCATAATCTTGGCTTTATGGAAGGAGGAATTGTAATTTCTCTCGCCCTTTTCTATGGCGGGATGGCGCAGTTTTGCGCTGGCATGCTGGCATTTAAAGCAGAAAATAATTTTGCTGGCACTGCTTTTTCTTCATATGGAGCATTCTGGCTTTCCTTCGGGCTCGCTGAAATTTTTAAGTTATGCGGGCTTTTGAATTTTACAGCAAAGGAAACTGGTTTTATGCTGATTGCATGGGGAATATTCACTTTTTACATGTGGATTCCTTCTCTTAAAGTGGGAAAGGCTGTTTCTCTTGTTTTTCTAACTCTTTGGCTAACATTCTTTGCTCTTGGTCTTGCATCAATTTTTTCATTCAGTTCAAAAATTGGAGGGGCAGTTGGGATTGTTTGCTCACTTCTTGCATGGTATGTTTCTGCTGGCGAATTGATAAATGAATTTTATGGAAATAAGGTAATCCTATAATGAAAATAAATTATGCTTGCATTCCCTGTCTCTTAAAAAGGGTGATTTTTGAATCAAAACTTGTAGTTGATGAGGAAAAATTGCATTATATAATGAAGAAAGTTCTTGAAAAATTTTCAGAGATATATGATCCAAAAAGAAGCTCTGCAGAAATTGCAACAGAAATACATGCATTGGCTTATGAATTGATAGGAAAGGATCCCTATAAAAATTTAAAGGAGGAAAGCAATAGAATGGCTCTATCAATTTTACCAAAAGCAAAAAAAATCATAGAAAATAGCGAGAATAAACTTGAAAAAGCAATATTATGCTCAATAGTAGCAAATTCAATAGATTTTGGAATAGAAGGAAGTGCATCCTCTCCTCAGGAACTTTTTTCAAAATTCGAAGAATATTTAAACGAAGGATTTTACATAAATGATTTTGAAAAGATGGAAAAATATTTGAAAGGGAATATTCTATATTTTACAGATAACTGCGGGGAAATAGTCTTTGATAAAATTGTATGCGAGAAGTTAAAGGAATATGATGTCAGCATCTCTCTTGTATGCAAGAAATATCCAATATTAACAGATGCAACTTATGAAGATGCAATAAAAATTGGAATGCAAGATATTGTTGATGAAGTATTAACAACAGGAAAGTTTTCTGTTGGAGTGGATTTTTCTGGAATAAGTGAGAAATTGAAGACGAAATTGGGGGAGGCATCTATTATAATATGTAAGGGAATGGCAAATTATGAGGCATTTTCAGAAACAAGATACAAGCCAATAGCATATTTAATGAGGGTTAAATGCGAACCGATAGCAAAAAGTATAGGGGCAGAGAAATCGAAAAATATTTTAAAAATATATGAATAGGGAAGAGGTTAGGGATATCCCCCTATTTTTAAGCTCGGGTCGCCGAGCAACACCCATTCTTCAACTGTTTTGCAATCAATTGCATCTTTCATTGGGTCGCGAACTGTTATGTAGTCAGTTATTGCGGTTCCCCATGCTTCGCCCAGCATATTCTTTCCTTTTGACCCATACGCATGGAAGAATCTATCCTCAATAAATCCTCCAAAGTATTCTACTTCATCAGGTATTCCATTTTTGTTGTCATCATATCCTCCTCCCTGTCCATAGCCCAAGCCAGTATTTCCAAAAGTTGCTATTGCTCCTTTATTTGCCATCTTTACTAAATGCCAGCTGAAGCATTCATAGGTTGGCTGATATGTCCAAGGATTTTGTAAATCATCAAGAAGGCTTATGTTAAATTCGCTGTTGTGGCATCCCCCTATAACCACAATTGGCTGCATTTCTCCATTGCTCAATAAATCCATATTGTAAGTCATCAATCCATTTACCCATGGTCCCTCTCCATTTGTGAAGTGGGTTGCCCATGCAGTTGGGCTTCCATGTCCGTCCATTGCAACAAATCCAAAGCCAGTGCTGAAAGTTTTTATAACATTTACCCATGCAAACTTGCCAGCAAAATAGTTTGGTTCAGCATATCCATAGGTAAGGGTTCCATCAGATACATAAAGGCTTGTTTTAACAAATTTATCTGCCATATAATTATCATAGAACCATGAAGTAGATACCTCTCCTTCAAAAACATCATTTCCTCCAAAAGTATCTCCTCCAATTAAAAGCATTTTATTGAACCATTCCTTGCCATATGCATTGTTTTCATAATTAATTATCTTGTCAATCAAATTCTGCAATTCCTTCAAGCTTCTGCAAGCAAGCCTTCCAACATATACATCCGGAGCCAAATCAAGCTTGTCCTTTCCATATTTAAATGACCACGCCCCAAAAATGCCATCGCCGTTTGTATCCCATGATGAAAATGTGCCATTCGCATTATATATATCTGCAAAATATAAGTCGCTTAAATAGCCGAATTCTGCTTGATCATCAAGTGCAGCATATCTTACAGGACAATACCATAGCTCATCATTGCTTGTTGTTGCTCCATCCATTCCCCAGTTACCTGTAAAGTAAGATTTTTTACCCCCCACAAGCATAACATATTTTATACCATATTCTTCAAGCATATCTTTTATGAAATATTTAACCTTCTCAGCTCCATCCCTTCCCTCATAACTGGAATAAATGTTCTCTACTTTCTCAGAAATTACCCTCAAGCCTTTTTCTTCTTTGTGCTGAATTAACCTCACTATTTCATTTTCCCATTCAGAAGGATATATTATCAGCAAATCTTTTTCACTTTCTGAAATTACATTGCTTGGTTTATAATCAACTTTTATTTCAAAATCATTTGCTATCTCAACCATATTTTCTTTTGCAATGTATCTTACTGGATATAGATGAAGAGCAACAATTGTTGATAATTTTCCTTCATAAAGCCCGCCATATTCATTAATGCTATACCAATTCTCTGGATATACTTCATATGTCTCATCATCACCTTCATATCTTATATTTGTTCCATATGCTATGGCTGGCGGAGCGATTAATACACTTGCTTTCTTCTTTTCTATCATTTTTGGAGTGCATTCTATGCTAACCTTGCTTCCAAGAGGGAAAACATAGAGCTTAACATAATATGGTAGCATTGGTTTTCCTGGAGATGAAGTATAATAAGCGTTGCTATATGCATCGCTGTATATGTCCGCATAGCCAGCGATTTCAAAATTTTTTGTGCTTTTTCTGTTATCAACCCCTGTTGCACTTAAAAGAAGGGCTATACCAACTATTCCAGCTATAATTATTTTCCTCATTTTATCACCATTTCTAAATACAATTTAGAATATAATTTTTACTGAGCAAAAAGCTCCTCTTTCGCTTTTTCTACCTCCTCATAAATTCTTTCAACATCAAATCTCATTTTTTTATCATTCATCAGCAATTTTCCATTTATTATAACATCGCTTACATTCATTGAGTTCGCAGAATAAACAATATTTGAAATAACATTATGGCATGGAATAAGATTTGGAGATTTTACATTAATGCACACTAAATCCGCTTTTTTCCCTTCTTTTATAACTCCTCCATCTATACCAAGGAAGCGATATGCATTAGTTGTAGCCATATCAAAAACCTGCTGGGCATCTGCAACGCTTGCATCCCATCTATGTTGCTTATGCACAAGAGAGCAAAATTTCATCGTCTCAAACATGTCAAGCTTGTTATTGCTCGCCGCCCCATCCGTGCCAAGCGTAACAAAAGCATTTTTTTCAAGAAGCTCTGGCAGGGGGGTAAAGCCGCCGGTGGCGAGCTTCATGTTGCTAACTGGATTATGAGCGACGCATGCTTTTGATTTTGCTATTTCATTAACTTCTTCTCTTGTGAGCCAACAGCAGTGAGCAAGTATTGTTTTCCTTTTAAGCAATCCGCTTTTTTTAATTTGCTGCAACGGCCTCACTCCATAATTCTTAACACAGTCATAAACTTCTTTCCTTGTTTCCGAGCAATGTATATGGAGGAAAACATTGTATTTTCTGGCAATTTCCCCTGCTTTCTTCAAAGTTTCTGGGGAGCATGTATAAACTGAGTGAGGAGCAACAACTGGTCTAACTATTTCATCATTTTTCCATTTCCTTAAAAATTTTTCGCATTCTTTCATAAGATTTTCTTTTTTCATCTCTGGTGTGTCAAAATCAAGGATGCTGAAGCCAGCAAAGCATCTCATACCAAATTTTTTTGCCTGATTTGCTATTTCATCCTCAAAAAAATACATATCCGCACAGCATGTTGTTCCAGTTGAGATCATCTCAATAAATGCAAGTTTTGTTCCACTGGCAATATGTTTTTTGCGAAGTTTTGCTTCGACTGGCCATATCTTCTTTGTAAGCCACTCTTCCAGCTTCATATCATCTCCATAGCCCCTAAAAAGAGTCATTGGCAGATGGGTATGCATGTTTATTAATCCAGGTATAACTATTCTATTTTTTATTAAAAAATCCGCTTCATGGGAAATTTTTCCTATTTCAACAATTCTATCATCTTCTATATAGACATCTCCTTCTATTATCCTTCTTTTTGTGTCCTGGGTAACTATTTTTGAATTTTTTATTAATATACTCATTTAATCGAGCAATATTATATTATATGGAGTTACAAAAGGATATTCAGTTATTTCTCCTTCCACTTCCACCTTTCTTCCTTCAACATCCATTCTTTCCTTCAAAAGGACACCGAGCACGCCATCTTCATAAGCAACCCTCATGATATATCCGTCCCTGTATGGGAAAATCGCTTTAACAACACCTCTCACCCTCAATTTACCCTTAGTTGGAACATATGAAGCTGGTTTTTCTTTTTTCCTGTAAAGCTCATAAAAATTCGCCCTCAATTCTTTCAATATATCTTCATCAGAGATCACAAAAGCAATCTGATTTTCCTTTATCTCGCCCGCAAATATATAAGCTTTTGTAAGCCCAACTGCATAATTTCCGACTGCTTGCTCATTTTCAACCGCATTTTTTATCTTAGGGCTGGGCGTTGCAACAACAACCTTTGCATCCGCTGGCGGCTCGATGCTTATTTTTTCAGCGACTATAAGGGGATTTTTTAATTCTGAAAGGCTCCATTTTTTAAGCAATTTGCATGTTTTTTCTGGCACACTTTTTTTCCATGCAAGTTCAACAGCAACAGAAACCGCAACTATTCCCACTACCAATCCAGCAATAAATCCTATTAAACTATCCATGTTTAAAATATATTATTAATTATTAAGCTTTATCATTTTGAATGGCGCTTGCTAACATTTATCAAAGAAAAGAATTATTAAACAATGTTGTATTACATCTAATGGGTTTTGAAAATATGTATTCAGCAAGGTTGAAAAGAATTCGCTCTTCTGAAATAAGGGAGTTGCTCGAAATTTCTCAGAAACCTGGTGTAATATCTTTTGCTGGTGGCCTGCCAAATCCAAAAGCATTTCCAGTAAATGACATAAGAGAGATAGTAAATAAAATTCTTGAGGAAGAGCCTGTCAAAGCCCTCCAATATGGCGCAACGGGCGGGCTGGCGGAATTCAGGGAGGAACTTGCAAAATATGTAAAGAAGCACGGGATTGAAACAAAATTTGATGAACTTTTCATTACTGTTGGCTCCCAGCAGGCATTGGATATTGTGGGAAGGGTATTTATTGATGAGGGGGATGTTATTTTTGTTGCATTACCAACATATCTTGGAGCAATAAATGCATTTCTTGCGTATGGGGCAAAGCTGGTTGGTGTGCCCCTCGATGAAAATGGCATGAGGGTTGATTTGCTTGAGGAAAAGATAAAGGAGTTGAAAAAGAAAGGGGAAAAAATTAAAATGATTTATACTGTGCCTACTTTTCAGAATCCAGCGGGCGTTGAGCTTTCTGAGGAGAGGAGAAAAAGAATGATTGAGCTCGCAAATGAACATAACCTCATAATTGTTGAAGATGAGCCATATGAAAGACTAAGATTCGAGGGAAAACCGCTGAGAGCAATAAAATCATATGATACGGAAGGGAGAGTAATTTATATGGCAACATTTTCAAAAATACTGGCGCCAGGCTTCAGGCTGGCCTATGTTATTGGGGGCGAGGAGATCAGCAAAAAAATGGTTCTTGCGAAGCAGTCAATGGATTTGTGCGCTCCTGGATTTACCCAGGCAATTGCATATCATTATATAAAGAATGGTTACATTGAAAAGCATATACCGAAAATTATAGAGATGTATAAGAGGAAAAGAGATATAATGCTTTCAGCCCTCGAAGAATATTTCCCGCCTGGCTGTAAATGGACGAGACCAAAAGGAGGAATGTTTTTATGGGTTGAACTCCCGAAGCATATAAGCACAATTGAAATGCTATCAGATGCAATAAATGAAAAGGTTGCGTATGTTCATGGAAAGGCATTTCATGTTGATGGAAGCGGGGAAAACACCATGCGCCTTAATTTCACAAATCCAGAAGATGAAATGGTTAGAGAAGGAATAAGAAGGCTTGCAAATGTTATAAAGAAAAGAATTTAACTATTCCCTTATCTCCCCATTCATAACAATATTTTTAACAACATTTTCTATTCTTTCAATGGCTTCCCTTATTTTTCCAATTTTTAAAGAAGTATCGTAATCGAGCTCTTTTTCCTCCAGGAGAGAGATATATCCTTTTGCTATTGCAATTGGATTGAAGAAATAATGGGCAATTTCTTCCCTAAAAATTTTCTCCTTTGCCCTGCTTTCATCTATAAATCCGAAATAAAAAATTGTTTCTCCATTCTCAATTATTGGATATAACCTTATGCTTTTGCTATTTTTTAAATATTTCAACTTTTTTCTTGCCATGCTATCTGCAAAAATTAATTCCTTGTTTCCATTCAAAATAAATATGCCATGATCGCTATCTATTGATGAAATATTTTGCTTTTTATATGCTGTTTTATTATATGAGAGCATTTCTTCAATCATTAAACAATAAATGCGAAATCTATATATATTGCTAACTTTAATCAAAATTGTTCTGACAGAGCAAAAATGCTCTTCTTTTCGCTTCTTCATATATTTCTTTTAGTGGAACCCTTTTTTTCTCGGCAATTTTCCTGCAATCCTCATACTCAGGTGATATACTTACAATTTTGCCATTGTGATATCCTATTTTAACACTAATTTCCCCATATTTTGTTTCTATTTTCCTTATTTCCCTTTCAATAACATCCCTCTTAACTTTATAATATCTCAGTCCTAATGTTGTTGTTTCTTCAAATATAATTTTCTTTATTTCCTCGATTTTATCATATGTTGATATAACTTTCAGCAAAATTCCGCTCCTCCCCTTTTTCATAATAACGGGCACGATAAAAGCATCATTTGCACCGCTTTTTAAAATCCTGTCAATTAAATAGGGAAAAAATTCAGGATTCATATCATCTATATTTGTTTCTATTACATAAATCCCCTCCTCGCAAACCTCTTTTCCAATAACAACTCTCAAAAAATTTGGAATTGCAAGCCTATTTTTCCCCATTCCATACCCAATTCTCTTAACCTCCATCTCAGGCCATCCAAAAGATGCCATGCCGAGCAATGCGGCGCCTGTTGGAGTTGTTGTCTCCCCTTCCACTGAAGAAAAAATTACCCTCTTACCTTTCAGCAATTCAAGAGTTGCAGGAGCAGGCAAAGGAAGAATGCCATGCTCGCATTTAATTTTTCCTCTTCCTAAAACTGGAGGGGAAGAATAGAGCTTTTCTATTTTTAAATTTTTTAGAGCAACAAGGGAGCCAACTATATCAACAATTGTATCAACCGCCCCAAGTTCGTGAAAATGAACTTTTTCAATGCCCGTTCCATGAATTTTTGCCTCCGCCTTTGCAATTTCATTAAAAATTTTTTTCGCCTTATTTTTTATATCCCCGTCAATATCGCTTTCATCTATTATTTTTGAAATAACTCTCAAATTCCTGAATTTTCTATCTGGCGAGGAAATAATTAGAGAGGTTCCCTCAACAACATCCTTCACTTTTTTTACTTCTATATCTACTTCTATTCCAAGCTTATCAATTTCTTCCCTTAACTTTTTTAAGGAAAAGCCAGCATCAATAAGGGATGCAAGAAACATATCACCGCTTATTCCAGATACTATATCAATATATGCAATCATTTTATCCTCCTGTCTATCAGATGGGCAGCAACCCCCGCCCCAAATCCATTATCAATATTGACAATAACTATTCCAGGAGAGCAACTGTTTAGCATGCTCATAAGGGCAGCAAGCCCGTTTATTCCAGTTCCATATCCAATGCTTGTTGGAACAGCTATAACTGGTGAGGATGTGAAATTTGATATTATTGTTGGAAGAATTCCATCCATACCAGCAACAGCAACAACAACACTTGCCTTTTCAATATCCTCGGCAAAATTAATTATCCTATGAATGCCTGCAACTCCAACATCATATATCCTTTTTACCCTGCTTCCAAGTTCCTCAGCGGTCACGCTTGCTTCTTCCGCAACTTTTAAGTCTGCTGTGCCTGCGGATGCGACAACTATATAACTTTTTCTCCTTGTTTTTTTCTTTTTTCCTATCACAATCATTCCGCATTCCTTATAGTATCTGCAATTTTTTAAGCCCTTAAGCATTTTATATGTTTTATCGCTTGCCCTTGTTATGAAAATTTTCTCGACTGGAAGCATTTCTTCAACAATTTTTTTTATCTGCTCTTTTGTTTTTCCTTCAGCATATATTACTTCTGGGATTTCCCGCCTTATTCTGCGATGAAAGTCAATTTTTGCAAAACCAATGTCCTTAAAAGGAAGAATTTTTAGCATCTTCTTTGCTTCCTCAATGCTTATCTTCCCTTCCTTTACTTTCTTCAGCAATTCCTCAACTTCCATCATGTCAATAAAATTGTAAAATTTAAATGTTTGTGGCAATAAAAAGCGTTTTAATGCATACACATCGCCATAAATTGCGTGGTTTTAAACCCCAATCAAACTTACATAAGAAAGTATTTTTGTTGTTTGAATTCTATTTTCCTAAATATTTACTGTTGCAATTATTGGCAAATGATCAGATAATCTTGGTCTTGTATTGAAAATTTCATTTTTATCTCCAACTTTGACATCAACAAGCTTGACATCTTTTGGGATAAAAAGGTAATCCAATTGGTATGGTTTTTTATTAGAACGAGCGAGAAAAGTGAATGCATTTTCACCGTACTTTTCATAAAGCACGTCTATATACCCAAATTCGGATAATTTTTTCCCCATTTCTATTGCAAGTGAACCCCATTTTCTAAGTTGTTTTTGAAATTTTTTATCCATATTGAGATCGCCTCCGATGATGATTATCTTGCCTCTGTTACCTTGAATATATTTATAGAGAATTTCTAAAAACTCTGAAAAATCACTTAAATATGTACCTATATAATTGTAAATACTTATAAAAACTAATTTATTTCCAAATATATATGTTTCACAAGAAACAGAGAAGTCATAGACAAAACCATTTTCTGAATTAACATGCAAAATATTTTCTACATTCGTGAATTTATCCCGCTTAAGTAATATGGCATTCATTTCTCCTCGCACAATATGATAATTCTTTCTCATTTCATGAGGAATTATGTACACTTCTTGAAAAAGTCCAACATCAAAATCTAATTCTTTGAGATATTTCCAAAGATTTTCTCTTGTATATGCTGCTTTATTTATATTCCACGTCAGAATCTTAAATTTCATTTTGCACCCCTATTAGACCTAACCTATATAATTTCTTTCTTCTATGTTTGAATGAGTAAGGCAGTGAAATTAGACATAGAATATATATGTTTTTTCATTTTTCGATTCCCCGAAAATTTCGTGATATTTATAAACATATTTTCATTTTCCATTTAAGGGGATGGAAAATGAAATGCCCATATTGTGGATGTGAAGATGTTGTAAAGGCGGGTAAAAGATACAATAAGCATGTTGTAAAGCAGATTTATAAATGCAATGGATGCAAAAGAAGATTTGTTGAAAGAGATGGATTTGAAAAAATGATGTACCCAAAAGAAATAATTTTGAAAGTTCTCCATTTATATGCAGAAGGATTATCTCTGTCCAAAATAAGGGATTATATATGGCAACATGAAGG
>JACIWB010000044.1 GCA_014361245.1 Thermoplasmatales archaeon
CCATTTTTCCTCATCTATTTTTAGAGCATTACATGCTCCCTCTACCATTTCTTTTCCAAATTCAATTAATCTTTTATCTGTTTCTTTCCAGTTCATCCCATTCCCTCCTTTTAAAATAAATAAAGAAATTTAATCTTTTTCTTTTATTCTACAGGCCCCGCCTCTCGACTGATATAAGATATCAAATAATTTATTCAATTTTTCATTATTTTTCCTCTGCCACCCTTACTAAATATTCTTTTCCTTCAATATCTGTTCTCAAAATTGCTATTTTCTTTCCTTTCAATTCCTTTAGTTTTTCTATCAAGGACTTATCTTTTATGCAGACATTGCCAAAGGACATGCAGAGAATCAATCCTTTTTCTGTTTCTTTTATTTCCTCAAGCTTTCCATGGGCTTCTTCCCATGGTTCCAAGTATCTTAGCTCATCCACGATTAATAAAATACCGCCAACCATTATTTATATTTTATTAATGGCTCATAGGAGAAGAGCGTTTTTTACGCTATTCCAAGCTTAGGAATGCAAGCAAGATATGATTTCCTTAACTCCTCTCTGTCTATGTGGTAATAAATGTCTATTGCATCACTTCTTGCATCCCCTCTTAACTCCTGTATATATTCTCTGGGCATTCCATTTCTCCTTAGCCATGTTGTAAACCAGTGCCTGCAGCAGTGAGGAGTAAAATGATCCTCCATTTTATCGGATTTTGAATTGTGAAGTCCAGCCCTCTCTGCCCAGTAAACAAAAGAATTATAGACACCACTTCTATCAAGCCTTTCTCCCGTTTGATATGAAATAAAAAGGGCTTTGCAGTTTTGCTTTGCTATTGCCTCCCTCTTGCTTATCCATTTCTTTAAAAGCACTGCTGTTTCATCATCAAAAAATACTATTCTATTGCTCCTCTTTGCAGTAGGCTTCAGAATTATGCTCATTTCCTGCCAGTTTATATCATCCAAATCAATTGCAACAAGCTCTTTCCTCCTTATTCCTGTTTTTGCAAGAAGTGCTGCCATTGCCTTATCCCTTATATCAGCTATTGAATTGATGAACTTTGCCATCTCCTCAACGCTTATAAGCTTTCTATGGGTCTCGCTATTATCGCTTTTATAAGTATGAAGATATCTTTTCCTCACTTCAAGAGCAATATTCTTTGCTATAATTCCTTCATAAACCATGTATTCACATAAGGCTGATATGGCTGAGAAATGGTTTTCTATGGTTTGATAATTTAGTCCCTTTCCCCTTAAAAATCCAACATAACTCCTTAAAATATCCCTGTTAATGCCTATTAAATCAACTCCATTTGTTTTTAAAAATGATGAAAATATTCTTAAACAAGATTTGTAGCTTTTAATGGATCCTTCTGTAAGCCCTCTTATTTTGCAGTCTTCTTCAAATCTCCTTATCAATTCCTCATCTTTTAAATGAGTTAATACTTCCATACCCACCACCTTCCCTTATCTTCAATTAAACCATATCTTTCAAGATTTTCCAACTGCCTATTTATTCCCTTTGCAACATCAGCCTGCTTCATCGGATTTATTCCAATTATGTCAAACAGCTCTCCCTTCTCTATCTTTCCTCTTTCCTTAAAAGCCTCTATTATCTTCCTTTCATATTTTCTGAATCCTTCCATTTCTTCTAAAAATGGCATTGTTCTATACCTCTTATTTTCTTCCTCAAGCCTTTCATAAGCCTTTGATAGAATTTCATATTTTTTCTCAATTTCCCTCATTTCTTCCTCCAGCTCCTTTATCCTTTTTATCAAATCCGCTCTTGTTCCATATGAAGTATCTTCATTTTCCTGGCTAAGCGAATTCTCAACATGCTCTATAACAAATCTAGAAATTGATAGGCCAGATTTATCTGCCAGCTTCTGCCATTTTTCCTTCATCTCCTCACTTGGCAGATAAACCAAAACAGCCCTCTTCATTATTGTATCCGTCTTGTACTCTTTTTTCCTTCCTTTCTTCTCAAATCTTTCTTTTGCCATTGATAAAGTAACAGATAGCTGTATTTAAAGTTTAATATTAAAAAAGCGCTGAGGGTGGGATTTGAACCCACGAGGAGCATAAGCCCCACAGGCTCTCAAGGCCTGCGCCGTTGTCCGCTTGGCTACCTCAGCAAACAAAATAAAATTAAATAAAAAAGAATATAAAAATTTAAAGGGTTAAGATTTGAGAATTATCTCTATGTTTACTCCATCTGGCACCTGAACGCGCATCAGCTGGCGCAATGCCCTGTCCTGAGCATCTATTTCAACAAGCCTTTTATGAATTCTCATCTCCCAGTGATCCCATGTCTCGGAGCCCTCTCCATCCGGACTTTTTCTGCATGGAACAACCAGTCTTTTTGTTGGAAGAGGTATTGGTCCTTTTATCCTTACTCCTGTTTTCTCTGCAATTTTCTTTATCTGAGAGCATACTTCATCTATTTTTTTTGCATCTGTGCCGGTTAATGTTATCCTTGCTATCTGGGTCATTTTACATCAGTTTTTCGTCAATTTCTATGCATACTCCAGCTCCTACTGTCTGTCCCATGTCACGAATTGCAAATCTGCCAAGTTCTGGGAAATCTTTTGCCCTTTCTATAACCATCGGGCGTGTTGGCCTTATCTTTACAACAGCAGCATCTCCTGTCTTTAAAATCTGAGGATTCTCCTCCTTGACTTCTCCACTTCTCGGATCAATTTTCTTGATTAATTCTTCAAATCTGCATGCTACCTGAGCGGTATGGCAGTGGAATACTGGAGTATAACCAACTGTTATAACAGAAGGATGATTCAAAACCATTATCTGGGCGGTAAATAGTTTTGCTACTGTTGGGGGATTATCTACATGCCCTGCGACATCTCCTCTCCTCACATCTTTCTTGCTTATGCCTCTTATATTTGCTCCTATATTATCTCCTGGCTCAGCCTGAGGAATTTGTTCATGATGCATTTCTATTGATTTTACCTCACCAATCACTCCTTTTGGCTGAGTCGATGGAAGGAATATAAGTTTGTCATCGGGTCTCATTACTCCTGTTTCAACTCTTCCAACAGGCACAGTACCAACGCCAGTTATTGAATAAACATCCTGTATCGGCCATCTCAATGGTTTATCAATTGGCTTAGGAGGAACCTTAAACTCATTTATTGCTTCAAGCAAAGTAGGCCCATCCCACCAGTCAAGTTTTCCCCTTTCCTTTATATTATCTCCATTCCATGCAGATATAGGAATATATTTAACATCCTTGTAACCAACACTTGTAAGCAGTTTTTCTGCCTGCGATTTCACCTCTTCATATCTCTGCTTGCTGTACGGTGGCTGGGTTACATCCATCTTATTTATAGCGACAACAATCTGCGGAACGCCAAGAGTTCGCGCAAGCCATGCGTGCTCCTTCGTCTGCGCCATCACGCCCTCGCCCGGCGCAGCAGATACAACAAGGATTGCGCAATCCGCCTGGCTTGTCCCTGTGATCATGTTCTTTACAAAGTCGCGATGGCCGGGGGCATCGATTATTGTGAAATAGTATTTTTCTGTGTCGAAGCGCTGGTGGGCAACATCTATAGTAAGACCTCTCTCCCTTTCTTCCTTTAATCTGTCCATTACCCATGCAAGTGCAAATGATTCTTTTCCCATTGACTTCGCCTCTTCAGTGTATTTCTGCACTATATGGGGGTCAACCTGACCTGTTTCTAGCATCAGTCTTCCTACAAGTGTAGATTTTCCATGATCAACATGCCCAATCGTTACCAGATTTAAATGGGGTTTTTGTGCTGGCATTTTTAACCACCTTAGGTTGTAAATAGGTTATTATATATATATTTTTTTTCCCGCAAAAATCTTTATATCTTTTATTATTTTTTCCTGATGAAGTTTGTTATTGCAATAACTGGAGCGAGCGGAGTTATATATGGGATAAGATTGGTGGAGGAACTAAAGAAAAAAGGAAATTTTATTTATTTGATAATAAGTGATACTGCAAAAAAAATAATAGGGGAAGAAACTCAATACAGAATTCAGGAAATAGAAAAAAAAGCAGATAGGACATATAATGAAAATGATATTAATGCAGAAATTGCAAGCGGCTCAGCAGAATATGATGCAATGGTGATATGCCCATGCAGTGGAAAAACTCTTTCTGCAATAGCAAATGGACTGGCTATTAATTTAATAATAAGGAGTGCAATATGCTGTTTAAAAGAAGGAAGGAAATTAATTCTTGTCCCCCGGGAAACACCTCTCGATGCAATCTCGCTGGAAAACATGTTAAAATTAAGCAGAACAGGAGTTACAATTCTCCCAGCAATGCCCGCATTTTATATAAAGCCAAAAAGTGTTGATGATATGATAAATTTTATAACAGGAAAGGTGATGGATCAGCTTGGAATAAAAAATGATTTATATAAAAGATGGAAATAACTAATTTTTTCTTTTTCTTATTTCTTCAGCAAGTTCTCCATCTTCAATTATTAAAGCCCCTATATAACCGCAATCCTTGCATCTCCACTTGCTTCTATCCTGAGGAATAATCCAATCAATATTGCTTGAGCCACATTTCGGGCAATATTTTGTCATTATGAATAAACAATCAAATATAAAAAATTCTGCAAGTTTATCTTTCATTTACAAAAAATTTCTTAGGGGAATAGTCCTTATTTTTGAGAGGATAACCATCACTATGAAAAATTTATATATAGATAAAAAATAACTCCATATGAGCAAAAAAAGCTTGCTGATAATTATAATTACTGCAATTGTTTATTTTATATGGCTTATTATATGGGGTGCCATAGAATTCTTCACTACTTTAAATATGCCAATTTCTTTAAAAATTTGGAGTATAATTGGGGTTTTTATTTACTCCGCATTGATTATTATCGAAGTTTTAATTTTGATGGGAAAAGAAAAAAGGGAGGAAACTCCTGTGAAAATAAAAAAGGTTGTTTGTGGATATTGTAAAACAAAATTTGATGTAGAAGATACAGGAGAGAGACCTCTCGAATATGTTTGTCCGAATTGCGGAAATGAGGGATTTTTAAAAGGAAAAACTTTGAAGGGAAACAGCATTTTTATAGAATGCTCAAATTGCAAAAATGAAATAGAAATATTTGATTTCGGGGAAAGACCTCTCGAATATGTTTGTCCTGTATGTCATTTAAAAGGGATAATAAATGATTAAAGCAAGGATTGAAATAAGATTAAAAAAAGGTGTGGTTGATCCGGAAGGAAAAAATATTTTAAAGGCTTTAAACCTGCTTGGTTTTAAAAATGTAAAGGATGTAAAAACTTCAAGAGTAGTTTATATATTCATTGATGGAATGGGTGAAGAGGATGCATTGAGGGAGGTGGAGGAAATGTGCAAAAAATTGCTTGTAAATCCGGTGGTTAATGAATACTCAATAAAGATAGAAGATTTACATGATTAACGAGCTATTTATTCAAGATGGATATGTCCATAGGATAAATATTTTAAATGCAACGGATGAACAGCTTGAAGAAATAAGCAAATCAATGAAGCTTGCTTTAACTCTTGAAGAGATGAAGAAAATAAAGGGATATTTCATTAAAAGAAATAGAATGCCAACTGATGTTGAACTTGAGGCGCTTGCCCAGGCGTGGAGCGAGCACTGCTGCTATAAATCATCAAAATACTGGCTTAGAAAATATCTTTACAAGATAGCAAAAAATAAAATTATTGCAAGAGAGGATGCCGGAGTAATGAAATTTGATAATAGCCACTATTATACAATTGCTCTCGAAAGCCATAATCATCCTTCTGCTGTTGAGCCATATGGGGGGGCTGCCACTGGTATAGGGGGGATAATAAGAGATGTTCTATGCATGGGTTCAAAGCCAATAGCTCTTATAGATGCAATATTTTTTGGAAAATTAAACACAGATTATGAAAAAATTCCTAGAGGAGTGAAGCATCCAAGATATCTTTTAAAGAGGGTCGTTGAGGGAATAAGAGATTATGGAAACAGGGTAGGAATTCCAACTGTTGCTGGGCAGGTATATTTCCATGATAGTTATTTAGGAAATTGCCTTGTAAATGTTGGTTGCATAGGAATTATGAAAAAGGAGCATCTCATCCATAGCAGTGTGAAAAATCCAGGGGATTTATATATATATGCGGGTGGAAAAACTGGCAGAGATGGAATACATGGGGTTACTTTTGCATCAGAAGAGCTTGATGAAAAAATGGAGGAGGAAATAACCGCTGTTCAGCTTGGTGACCCAGTAACAAAGGAGCCTTTAATACATGCATGTCTTGAATGCATTGAAAAAGGACTTGTTGAAGGAATGAAGGATATGGGCGGAGGCGGGCTCTCATGCGTTTGCAGCGAAATTGCATATGAAGGTGGAAAGGGGGCGGAGGTATATCTTGATAGAGTTCCTCTAAGGGAAGAAAATATGAAGCCGTGGGAAATATGGGTTTCTGAATCTCAGGAAAGAATGCTTCTCGTTGTAAAAGAGGAAAATTTTGAAAAGGTTTTGAAAATTTTTGAGGAGTGGGATGTTGATGCGTCTGTAATTGGAAAAGTTATAGATGAACCATTGATTAAAATTTTTTATAAAGGGCAGAAAGTGGGAGAAATTGATTTGGCTTTTCAGGTTGGAGGGGTGGAATATGTAAGAAATTATTTAAAACCATATGAAAAAGAAAAAGAGGATATTGATTTTCAAATGCCAGATTTAAAGGATATTTTTATAAAAATTCTCTCTTCCTACAATGTTTCAAGCAGGGAATGGGTGATAAGGCAATATGATTTTGAGGTAAAAGGGGCAACAGTTGTTAAGCCACTTCAAGGAGAGATTTTTTCTCAAACTCATTCAGACGCAGTTGTTATAAAGCCACTTGAAGAATCATTTAAAGGACTGGCTATAACAATAGATATAAATCCCTATTTCACCGAATTAAACCCTTACTGGGGAACTGCAAGTGCTATAGATGAAGCATGCAGAAATATAGCATCTGTTGGAGCAAAAATAAATTCATTTGCCGACTGCCTGAATTTTGGAAATCCTGAAAATCCAGAAAGAATGGGAGAAATTATTGAAGCAATAAGAGCGTTGCATGATATGGGAAAAAAGCTCGGCATCCCTTATGCTTCTGGAAATGTAAGCCTTTACAACGAGAGCATGGCTGGCTGCGTTGCGCCGACGCCCGCCATCATGGGGGTGGGGATTTTAAAAGATGTGAGAAAGTGTGTGACAACAAACTTCAAGGATGATGGAAATCCTATTTACTTAGTGGGGGAGACAAAGAAGGAAATGGGAGGAAGTGAATATTATCAGGCTATTGGAGTAAAAGCTGGAAGAGTGCCGAGAAGCGATGCAGAAAATTTAAAGGCGAGCATGAAGAAAATTGTCAGGGCCATTGACAGGGGTTATGTAAATGCATGCCATGATGTATCAAATGGAGGAATTGCTGTTTCTCTTGCTGAAATGGTTATAGGGGGAAAAGGAGCGGAAATATGCCTATATTCCCTTGGAGATTTGAGAACAGATTTCAAATTATTTTCTGAGAGCAATACAAGATGGATTGTTGAAGTTAAAAAAGGCATGGAAGAGGAATTTAAAAATTTATTTGAAGGTATGAAAATATATAAAATAGGGAATGTAAAAGGAAGAAATCTTGTTATTTATGATGGAGATGAGATGAAAGAATATATAAATCTGGAGAAAAATTTTTTATATGAAATATGGAGAAAAAGATTATGGGAGGAAATGGGTTAAAAATCAAAAAGATTTTTCTGTTTTAAATTCTTTGCAAAATTTCTGTATTTTTCAATTGCATTCAAAACTCTTTCTCTGTTAAAATTGTGTTCATCGCACATGAAGCGAATTGTTTCTTTCTCATCTATCTCCTCCCATTTCAGGTTGTAATCATAATTTATATCTGGTTCAAGAAATATTTTCCTCACTTCTTCATATCCCTCTATTTGCAATATATTTTTTTCTATCAAATTTTCTATTCTTCCATATTCTCTTATCAAATTCAAAGCCTTTTTTGGCCCTATTCCTTTTACTCCTTCATTAAAATCTGTGCCTGTCAAGATTGCTACATCAACAAGTTGTTCTCTGCTTATACCATTTTCTTCAAGAACTTTATCGCTTATTATTTCTTCAGGAAAAACTTCTATGTATGCCTGCTTTCCAGATATTTTTCTCCTTCCAGTTATTGCAAGGTTTCGAATTAAAGCTTTTGCTCCAAAGAGAAGAGCATCAAAATCTTGTGATGCAACACCATAAACATCCCCTTTTATATTCATATATGCAGCCTGCGCTTCCCCCTCGCCTCTTGCCTCTATGTAAGGGATGCCAAGATAATGAAGCAATTCCTTTGATTGGCTTATTATCTCTTCATTTATTGTCCCGCTTCTCTTTGCTTTCTTCAATGCCTCTTCCATATTTCCTTCCCTAAGTGCCTCTTCCCATTCTTCTCTTGCAATTTCCCTTGTTTCTTTTCTTTTTTTCAAAACCCTTAGCTTTAATGGATGGGGCTGTCCATCAAAGACATATACTGGCTTTATCCCATACTCAACAAGATTTGCTGTTCTATAAAAAATGCCTGATAAATGGGATGTTATATTTCCATTCCTATCTTTAAGAGGTGTGCCATCTATCTGGCGGATTATTGCAATAAACTGATGAATTGCATTAAATGCATCTATCGCAACTATTTTTCCAGATAAATCTGAAATTTCTATCTTTCTCGCAGATATAATTGGCTTTAAATTTACTCCCATTTTATTTCAAACCACTCCACTTTTTTATTTTCAACAAGTTTCTTTATTTTTTTCTCCTCCTCGCTTAACTTACTATTCCCTGTTTTAAATTCAACAAATAAAATTTTATCATCATTGAATTGCAATCCATCAACTGGCGAACCAATAAACCTGAATTTTTTTGGCTCAAATGGATAATTTTTCATAAAAGGTGCAAATTGTTCCATAATTTTCCCATGCAATACTGACATGCTTTTTTTATCTCTTTTGAGAGGGGATACAAATTTTCTGTAAATATATAATACCCCTGTTAAAAAGCCAAAAAGAAGACCGAGGAAAAATATATAAATATAAACAAAAGGATCCACTTAATCACCCATCCTTTTCTCGAAAAGATATATTAGATTTTTCCATCCATCTCTCCATGATTGTATTTTTGCTTTCCCTTCTCTTTCATATAAATACGAATCTATTTCTCTGGCTCTTGCTTTTTTAAACATCTCTATTTTTATTTCCTCTGAAAATGCCATCCCATCACTTAAATCTTCCAAATTTTTTATTTTATTAAGCGCTTCTTTCCTTATTATCCACATGCCGGATTGAGAATCCTTTATCTTTAAACCAAATAAAAGGCGAAGCGCTGATGAAAGAATAAAATTACCAAAAAAATGTTTGAATGACATCGCCCCTTTTTCAAGCCCAGCAAATCTATTTGTTGTTATAAAATCCAAATCTTCTTTAAGCAAAATATCAACATATTCATGAGCAATTTCAAAGGGATAGGTAGCGTCTGCATCTCCTGTAACTATTATTTCCCCAGTTGCTTTTGTCAATCCAGTCTTATATGCTCTTCCATATCCTTTTCTCGGCTCAATTATTACATTTGCCCCCTTTTCTTTTGCAATTTCTCTTGTCGCATCTGTTGAATTTCCATCAACAACAATAATTTCTACATCCATTTTTCTTTTCTTAAATTCTTCCATGTTTATCCTATCAATTGTTCTCCCTATTCCTTCCTCTTCGTTCAATGCCGGGATGACGAAACTAACTTTCATTATAAAGATAATATGACTAACTTATATTTTTTTGGTTTTTTCATGCTGTGTTGAACAATCATGGAAGCCATACTTCCACTAATTTTTGAAAAAATTGGGCTTTTTTACAAATTGATGAGCATGGCATAGAACACAAATTTCAATCCTGAGAAAAATGTTTCTTTAGCCTTTTGCTTTTGTGGAAGCATTTTCTCTTGTTTTGATGATTGGCTCTATTCCCTGCTTTTTTAGATAACTAAAATTCTTTCTGCTATCATAGGATTCATTTCCGTCATCCTCTCTATTTTTTTATTGCCAATGGTTCTC
>JACIWB010000045.1 GCA_014361245.1 Thermoplasmatales archaeon
TGAGGAATAATTTTATCAAAATTTTTTCTTATATCATCTTTTTTAAGTATTGGCAAAGAAGAAATATTTTCAAGATTTATTGAATTTATATCAATTCCCCTATATTTTTCCCTGTATAAAGGCACCTTCATTGCATATTTTATTATCTTTTTAAAGCATTTCTGCCTATATTTTTCTATTTTTTCCTCTTTTTCAAATAGCCTATCAATATCTGAAATATATAGGAATGGAACCTTTGCAATAGCTAGCAGACCATATTTCACATATAGCCCCCTATTTTAAGAGTTGGATCTCCGAGTAAAATCCATTCCTCAACTGTTTTTGCATCTGTCTGGTCAATTCTTCCTGTCATAAATCTATTTATATAATCAGTTATTGCAGTTCCCCATGCCTTGCCAAGAATATCGTTTCCATTCTTATAAACTTCAAAGAAGCGCAGCTCGAGCCAAGTCAGCAGGTATTGTATGCAATCTGGAATACCATCCTTATCATCATCTCCAATTGTTCCATAGCCCAAGCCCGTGCATCCAAATGTTGCTATTGCCCCGCCGCTCGGCTCCTTGACAAACCACCAGCCCATGCACTCTGGTGAAGGAAGCCAATACCATGTTTGATATGGCTTTCCAAGAATATATTTAATTATTATTGTTTTTATAACATCAGTCGTGCTCTTGTAGAGGGAGGTGTTTATCATGCTGTTGTGGCATCCTCCTATAATAACGATGGGCAGTTTTTCCCCATTTTTAATCATTGGAATGTGATATACATCTAGCGCCCATATATATTTTCCGTGTGGATTTTGGACAAAATCTTTAACAAACCATGCTTCTGGGCTACCATGTCCGGAGAGATGAACAAAACCGCATCCCTGTTTTATTGCATTTACAACATTCTTCTGATTTACATTTCCTTCAGACCACCATATCTTAACTGCCTCAAAATCATTTAAGATTTCTGCAACCTTCTGATTTGCTATTTCTCCTTCATAATAATTATTTCCACTTATATCATTAAATGTATCCCCCCCAACCAGAACAACTCTTTTGAACCATTCATTTCCATATGCATTCTTTTCATAGTTGATTATCTTATTAACAACATCAATAACTTCCTTTTCACTTCTGCAGGCAAGCCTTCCAACATATACATCTGGATAAAAATCTCTTTTATCAACTTTCATTCCCTTCCATTCAGCAAATATTCCATTCCCATTGCTGTCCCAGTCATCAAAAACAATGCTTCCATTCTCATATTTATAAATATCAGCAAAATATAAATCAGCAGTATAGTTGCTCTCGCTTCCATCATCAAGATTCGAGTCGCGGGTTGGAACAAGCCATGTTTCGCTTTTTATTGGTGATGAGAGCCCGCCAACAAGCATAACATATTTTATTCCCCATTCCTCAATTGCATTTTTAATGAAATATTTCACTTTTTCAGCATCATCTCTGCCCTCTGGGGAAAAATAAGTGCCGCCATAAATTTCATCTGTTGTAACCATTTTTGTCCTTAGTCCATAGCTTTCCTTATGCTCAACAAGTGGCTGTAATTCCTCAACAAAATTTTTATGAGTTATTATAAGCAAATCAAAAGCATCATTTGTAAATAAATTGCTTCCCATGCGGTATGATACTTCAACATCTATATTATCCACATATATTATTTTCTTCTCTTCCACTATATAGCGCAGGGGATATGCATTTATTGAAACAAAAATTACTCTTTCTCCATTGTTCAATCCAACTCCTATATTATATGAAATCCAGTTTTCTGGAAATATTTTTTCATCGCTACCCTTGCTCCACTCTGGCTCAAAAGTTGCAATTGGCGAATTAATTTTAATTTCTCTTTCATTACCAATTCTGAAATCTATTTTTTCTATTTTAGTATTTATCGGCAAAATTATGAGCTTGTTTTCATATGGCAGAATTGGCTTACCAGCTTGCATTATATATTCCTTTCCTTCCATTAAAACATTTGTTTTCTCTTCTTCAACTAAAATTGGCTCATCAAAACTAAATTCAATAGATATCTTTTTTTCATTGCTCATGCTTGCAAATGCTGTAGTCACTAAAAACGCACCCAACACAACAATAAATATTTTCTTCATGGTGATAAATACAAACATTTACAAAAATATTTCTATATTCTCCCCCTCCCTTGCATTAAAATATCTTCCAGCATTTCCCTGATTAACTGCAATTTCAAGAAAATCACTGCTTGATTTAACTGCAATAACTTCCCCAACCCTTGCATATCCATAAGACGGATAAAGCTTAACTTCTCTCTCAATTTTTCCAATTCTCACAACAAATTTATCAGCATCAAGCTTGATATTTGTTATTATATTCCCGAACCTGTCAATGAATAGAATTTTCCCCCTTATCTTATTCCCTTCCTCCTCTTGCAAGCCAAAATCGAAAGGCACATACTCATCTATCGCAGACCCCAATTTACTTGCCTCTTCGCCAAGCGAAAGACGGGCGGCGGCTGGAGCAAAAACATCCCTTCCGTGAAAGACGCTTGATACTTTTTCATTTATCCTTATCTCATATATATTTTTTATCCCCATTCTTTTTGCCGAGGGAATCAGCAAGCCATTGTCTGGGCCAACGAAATAGCAATTGTTGCATTCAATTATAATTGCCTTTCTATCTGTGCCAACCCCTGGGTCAACAACTCCCACATGTATTGCATTTTTAAAATAGGGACAAATTGAATAGATAATGAACGCCCCCTCTGTTATGCTCTGTGGCTTTACTTCATGGCTTACATCAACAATCTTTGCTTCAGGATTTATTGAATATATCTTTCCTTTAATTTCAGCGGCATATTCCCAGCCAATGTCGGTTGTTAGGGTTATTATCATTTAATCACCTCATCCATCCATTTAAGATATTTCTCATATCCTTTAATTTCAATGCATATTATTTCTGGAATTTCATATGAGTGATTTTTTCTTATTATTTCCTCAGCTTTTTTGCAGTCATTTGTTTTTATAAAAAGCATTATTTCATTTTCTTCCTCAATTTTACCATGCCATATATATCTGGATTTTACTTCAAATGAGCTTATGCAAGCAGCTCCTTTTTCATTTAGCAATGCATTTTTTATTTTCTCCTCATCCTTCCTGCTGCATGTAGTTATCACAAGAAAATGCATAAAAATAAATATTAAGGGATTAAAAAATTAGTGGTAAAAAACTAATTTACTACCCCTCTTTTCTTTCCCTGCCATTCAATTAACTTCATGAAAAGAAGATATAATGGCTTAAGAAAGGAATTTTTTTCCTGGAAGTAATTATTTGCTATTTCTTTTGCCCATTTTAAATCATGCCCCATGCATTTTACAAGCAATTCTTTATGCAAATCGCCCATCTTTTCGCTTTTAAACCAATCCTCTTTCTTCAATTTTCCTAGAGGGACAAAAAATAGTGGAACAATCAAACTCTTATATTCTTTTAATTCTTCAATAAGTTCAATTGTTTTTATAACATCTTCCTCTCTTTCTTCTGGCAATCCAACAACAAGAGTGCATGCTGGAATTAAGCCGTTATCATGCATTACCCCCATCGCTTTTTTAACAACCTCTGGATACTCTTCAGGCTTGAATGGCTTTGCCTTCGCGGGCATTATTTTTTTAACCATTTCTGGCGAACCAGTTTCTATTCCCATTTCCGCCCCCCACCACCTCTGCCTTTCATCCAAAATTATTTCTGAGCACTTCTCTATGAGCTTTGGCTTGCTTGCAACCGCAGAAAATGATGCATGGCTCCAGCTAACAAAACTTGCTTGTTTTTTTGCAATTTCATTGATTTTGAGAACCTTTTCCTCATCTGGAATAACACTATTTTGTCCATAAAGTAAAACATCTTCAGCATGGAGAATGCATGAATTAACTCCGCATTTCTTATTTACTTCTATCTCTTTCTCAATCTTTTCATATGGATACCATCTCAAAGGGCGCAAAGTTACACTGCAAAACTTGCAACCGCGGGGACATCCACGCCCAACCTCAACGAGCCCATTTATGCTCGCCTTCTTTATTTCTGATATCTCTTCTATGGTTGGAGATTCCTCGCTCTCATAAAATCTTCCAATATCTTTTCCCTCAATTGCATCTCTGAATAACTTCACCGCAACTTCCCCCTCCCCATCAAAAACGCAATCTATCCCATGTTTATCCATAAATTCTTGCATGTGGCGAAATTGCCAGGCGGAAGGGCCGCCAACTATTGTTTTTGCTCCATCTTTTTTAAGCTTTCTGTAGCCATTGCTTTCTAGCAACTTGCGAAAATATTTTGCATTATATGGCTCGCCTGTTTTCATTATTCCAGCAAAAGTTGTTGAGGAGGGCCCCCATCCAAATGCATCCATAACATAAATTCCAATTGCCTTAGCTTTAAATTTCCCCAGATCTTCAGGGGAAATAACCGCGGCATCAAACCCACAATCAATCAATTTTGCCTCTATCTTTCGCAATCCATAAGGAGCCTGCCACGGCATTCCATCAATTTTTTTCATTCTAGGGAAAAATAATCTTTTGAATAAAAATTCAGGTAACCAATTTGGCGGTGCGCTTGTTGCAAATCCAAGAAATTCTTTGCCGTGATGATTGCTCATCAATGTTTCATCACATGTGAGCAAAACATCGTATTGCTTCTTCATATTCTTTCCTGTTATTTATGCAACCCGGATCTGGCTTAAGATAATTTTTAAAGTAAGCATAAGCCCTTGCCCTGCAACCTCCACAATAGTAGCGATAATCACAATTTTTGCATTTTTCAATTTTATCCTTATTTCTCAAATCTTCAAGAACTTTATTTTTCCTCCATAAAGCATCGAAATCATCTTCAAATATATTTCCTATTTTAATTGGCAGGAAAACACATGGCTGCAAATCACCGTTTGGCTCCATTGCAAGATAAAAACGCCCTGCTCCGCATCCTCCAATAAATTCAGCAAGGCTAACAAGTTTTCCTTTAAGCTTTGGATTGTAAAAATGAGTAGGCATAACAATTTCCTCTCCCGCCTCTTCTTGTAATGCAATTCTTGCAAATTGAGGGGCGGTTGAAAGGATTTGCACCCTTGATTTTTTCCCTCTCCCCCATAGCATTTTCAGCAATTCCTCCCTTTCTTCTGGTGTCAAATCATTTTCAAAAATAAATTCTCCTCTTCCAGTTGGAACAAAATTAAATATCATGAACCAATTAACATGCAATTTTTCACATAGCTCAATTATATCTGGAATTTGCTTATAATTGAAATGTGTTGCAGTTGTTGAAACCTCAACAAAAAATCCCTGCTCAACACAATTCTTTATTCCTTCTATGGTTTTTTCAAATGCACCCTTCATGCCACGAAATTCATCATGAACTTTTGCATTTGCCCCATCAATGCTTATCTGAGTAAAACTTATTCCACTTTCCTTCATTTTCTTAGCAACTTCTTTGCTTATCAGGGTTGCATTCGTAGCCATAGCAACATACATTCCCTTGCTCGATGCATATTTTGCGAGTTCAAAAATATCCTGCCTAACAAGAGGCTCCCCTCCAGAAAAAGCAAGAATCGTTACTCCAGCATCCGCAAGGATATCAATTGCCATCTTCGCCCGCTCCGTGCTCATCTCATCCTCACTTCTTTTCCCAGAGGAAGAATAGCAATGCTTGCATCTAAGGTTGCATGCCTTCGTCACATCCCAAACTACTTGGTAGGGGGCGCCAGCAGTAAAGGGGCGGCGCACTCCAAAAATTGCTATGCCACGAATTGTTGAGGCTAAGGCTTTTGCCCAGTATGGCTGGCTGAATTTTTCCTTTACTTCTTCCTCACTGACTCCAAAAGCTTGACCTCCTTTCTTTATCAAATTTCCTACCAATTTTTCTGCGAGTTTGCAATAAATGCACGCTTCCTCTCTCTTTCCAACATAAAGCTCAATTGCTATTTCTATCCTGTTCTTTCCATCTTTATTGCAGAATTTGCTGAGTGGCTTCAATATGCTCCTTGTTAGAGGATTTCCTATTGTTTTTTCAAGTATTGCTATTGTTGTTTCTGTTTTCATGCTCCCATCTTTTCAATATATTTTAATGCCTCCTCAATTTTTTGAGCAAGTTTTGAAAATTTTTTTCTATAAGAAATTTTGCCTTTGAAATCATTTGCAATTTCTTTAAGCATGGAAGAAATTTTTCTCATTTCCTGCTCAATTATTTTCACAAAATCTATTTTTGCAGAATAAACAAATTTTCTCTGCTTCCTTACCCTTTCAATATATCCCATCCTTGCAAGACTGTTCAATGAATTTACAGTTGTTGAATATGCATATCCAATTGAATTTGCTATTTCTTCAGCAGTTAAGCCATCTGAAGTCATTAAGGTTGCAAATATTTCAGATTCTATATCTTCAAAACCCCAATATTTAAGCAATCTCTTCAATTTTTCTTTTATTTTTTTCATCATAGTTATGATATTTATGATATTTAAAATTTTTTGTTAAAGTTGTTTTGTGGCACAATTCTAAAACATTGAGATTCAAACAATGGAATAAACATTGATTCCGGTAGCGTATTGGAATTTAATTTCATTCACTATCCATTTAACAGCACTAACTCCCCATATTCTCTTTTGGCTCTTGAAAATGTGGTTTCATTCATCCATCTTTTACCATATTTGTATTTATCTCTCCATCCTTCATATCCAATCTCTTTTCTTTCTCTAACCATTTTAGCTCTCGAAGGAGATTTTCTTGCCCTTGTAGAAGCATTCTTCCTTTATTCTTCTCTGCATTCTCTATTCCATCTCCTACACTTTCATCCACTGCAATATGAACTTTAATCCATTTCTCTCGAATCCATTCTCCACATTTGCTACTTTTACTCCAGAAATATCGCTTTTCTTCTTACCTGGCTAAATGATGGAGCTCTGCCTGTATCTTATATGAATGCTCTCCCTTTATTCATTTTTTCGATTTCCTCATCCCATTCCTCCAAAAAATCTAAACTGAAAAGAATTTCTCCTCTTCTTATATACTCATTATATTCCTTCCAGTTTCTTTTTCTCCCATCTAATCCTCTAATAGAATATCGCCAGAAAATATGGTTTATGCCACAAACTAAATAAAAATAAAAAATAAGGGAAGAAATTAGCTATATACTACAACATCATTGTATTCAATTTCTTCAATGTTTCCAGCTAAATCAATGCTATAAAATTCTATTTCATATTTTCCGCAGCCATAGTTGCCAAGATATATTTTCTCTCCTTTATATTCTTTCCAGTTGAAAAGCAGCATCCATTTGCCCGAGCTTTCATTCCACTTCCATATCCTATAGTATGTATGGTTTACTCCTACATCATCAACACTTGCAAGAGTTATATAGGTTGTAGTTGGAATGTAGTGGAGAATATATGAACCAAAGAAAGTTACATTTTTAACATATCCATGGAATACTTTTCTTGAGTTTGGTGGTGTTGTGTCTGCAATTACATTAACAACGCATTCATCTTCATCATATAAGCCATCGCTACTTACATTTACTTTATTAACAATGCTTCCTATTTTAATTGCTTTTGCATAAACATATATTACTTTTATTTCTCCCGCTGGTATTTTATCAAATTTCCATGTTAGCTCACTTCCATTTATGCTTGCGGCTGGCTCCGCCTTTATGAATATTAAGCCATCTCCGAGCAAATCTTTTACTGTAACATTAATTGCATCTCCATCGCCAATATTGCGAACAATTATTTCATATTTTATTTCCTTTCCCTGCAAAACCTCGCCAGAATTTGCACTTTTTTCTATTTCGAGCAGAGGATAAGCCATTATTGGGGGTGGATTTATCTTTGTTGATTCGTTATCGCTTGCAATGCTTTCACCGCATCTTGCTTCAACATTATTGTATATTATTTTTTCATAATCTATTGGCTTAACTCTTGCCTTTATTTCCAAAACAATGCTTTCATTGGCTTTAATTATTGGAATAATCCATGTTATTTTATTTCCATTTATTGTCCCATTGCATTCAATTATTTCAAGCAATTCATCAAATTCATCTTCTACAATAACATTTCTTGCATCATCATTTCCACTATTTGAAATCAAAATGGTATAGTTTAAGAAATCGCCCGCTGTAACTGGGTCAATGCTATCTTGCTTATCAATGCTTAATGAAGGAGATGAAATAACAAGCGTTGTTGCTTCTGCATATGCTTCTGCACCCTCACAACTTATGCTCACATTATTCAAAAGAATTGTTCCATTGGCAAGAGGCGAGGCAACTTTTAATACTATCGTTATAGTTGCTGAGCTTTTAGCTGCCAGCCTGCTTATTATCCATGTATCATTTCCTGTGGTTGGGCTTGGATACGCGCTCTTGAAAGAAGTATATGAAGGATAATTTTCTTTTATTATAACATTTGTCAAATCAATCTCGCTTGGATTATAGTAAGTAATAGTATATACCAGCTCTTCTCCAGCTTCTACTTGGGGTGGAGCATCTTTCCTTATTCCGAGAGATGGATAAACAACTCTTGTCTGCTCAGAGGCAAAGCCATTCCCTGCATTTGAAGAAGTATAGAATGCAAAATTGTAGATGTATTCCTCGCCATTTTCAGCTACCCTCCCATATATCTTTATTGTTTTTGTTTCTCCCGGAAGAATTGTTCCAATTTGCCATGTATTGCCAATGCCTGCTGGCGTGGATGAAATAAATATGAAGTTTGCATCATATTGCTCAATCACGCTAACATTATAAGCAGGCAAGCCGCCAACATTCCTTATTGTAATCGTATAATTAAGAAGCTCGCCAGGTCTAACTGGGTCCTTATCATCTGATTTTGAAAAGATAAGCGAAGGAGGAGTATAAACAGTAATTTGCTTTGTTACGCTATCTTTTAGCCCATCATTATCAGTTACTGTTAAAGTAACAATATATATTCCTGGAGTTAAATATTGATGAACTGGATTTTGCTCATAAGCAACGCTTCCATCTCCAAAGTTCCAAGTCCAATTAACAATGAAACCATCTGTATCATAAGATTGATCAGTAAATTGAGTATTATCAGATGTTGTTGGGATCAACGGTGCCCATATAAAATCTGCTACTGGAGGATCATTTGTGCTGCTTACTGTAATATTTACCCATGCTTCATTGCTTTCTGCTCCATCATTATCTTTTACTTTATATTTGAATGAATCTGAGCCACAGTAATTTGCATCTGGTGTGTATAATACTGTTCCATTTGAATAAACATTTAAGCTTCCATGAGATGGATTTTGAGTAATTGTTACACTTGTTAAATCTATGCTTCCATCTATATCATAGTCATTTGATGTTACATTTATCAAAACAGGTGTATCTTCACTTGTGCTTGCTGTATCATCAACTGCTACTGGAGGATCATTTACACAGCTTACTGTAATATTTACCCATGCTTCATTGCTTTCTGCTCCATCATTATCTTTTACTTTATATTTGAATGAATCTGAGCCACAGTAATTTGCATCTGGTGTGTATAATACTGTTCCATTTGAATAAACAT
>JACIWB010000046.1 GCA_014361245.1 Thermoplasmatales archaeon
ATATTATGAGCGTTAAATTCTATGGTCGAAAATTAGGAAACTTAACTTGGCAATTGCTTGGTATAAATACAAATGTTGCAAACAATAGCAACACATCAATAACATGGTATAATCTTGAATATGGCACAACATATGAATGGTATGCAGTTGCAAATGATAGCATCACTGAAAATTCATCAGATATATGGAGATTTACAACTCAGGCAGTACCCCCCGTAAATAATCCACCTGTTGCAAATGATGATTATTATTCAACAGATGAAGATATTATGCTTGTTGCAATTGCTCCTGGAGTTCTTGAAAATGATTATGATGCTGATGGAGATGCCTTATCTGCAATTCTTGTTAGTGAGCCAAGCCATGGAAGCTTAACATTTAATTCAAATGGCTCATTTATCTATACTCCTCAAGAAAATTATTATGGACAAGATAGCTTTACTTATAAAGCATATGATGGAAAAGATTATAGCAACATTGCAACAATTTATATAAACATAACAGCGGTAAATGATGCTCCTTTTGCAGTTGATGACATTGCTACAACTGATGAGGATATTCCAATTTATATAAATTTAACATCAAATGACTATGATATAGATGGAAGCATAGATTTAACAAGCATAGAAATAACTCAAAATCCATCTCATGGAAGCTTAAATGTTTATTCAAATGGAACAGTATTATACACACCAGATGCAAATTATTATGGCTCAGATTCATTCAAATATAAAGTAAAGGATAATAGCAATGCTTGGAGCAATGAAGCATGTGTAAATATTACAATAAATAGCATAAATGATGCACCTATTGCAAACTTTACTTATGAGCCATTGCATCCTTTGATAAATCAAACAATTTATTTCAATAGCACTTCTTATGATTTAGATGGAAGCATAGTTAATTTTACTTGGAGCTTTGGAGATGGAAGCATTGGATATGGAGAAAGAATTAATCATTCATATATCATTGCTGGAAATTATATTGTAAATTTAACAGTTAGAGATAATGAAGGAGCGGTTTCGGGCATAACAAAGGAAATAATAATCTGGTTACAAGATATAAATCCACCATTTACAGCAATTGAGCTCGGCTTACCTTACTATTATGATGGAAATCACTGGATAAGCTCTTCTACGGAAATATGGCTAAATGCAACTGATGAAGGGGTAGGAGTAAATATAACATATTACAAGATTGATGATGGAGATTGGATTGAATACACAACTCCATTTACAATTTCTGGAGAAGGAGAGCATACAATTTATTACTATAGCATTGATAATTTAGGAAATGAAGAAGAAAGAAAATCGATAATTGTTAAAGTGGATAATACTCCGCCAGAGATTTTCATCCAATCTGAATTCTTTGTTATTACCCCAGCAAACCTTATATGTTTCGCTGATGATTATGAAAGCGGATTGCAATCTGTATCTTTTTACTATCAATACAGCTATGATAACAAAACATGGAGCGAGGAGCAATTTAAATGCATTGACTATAGCGAGCCATATAGCTGTAGCTTTGATGAAATAGGATTTTATAGAATTTCTGCAATTGCAATGGATAATGTAAATAATTCAAAAGATTTTGAAATTTTTGTCAGAATTTTCAATCCAGATTTTAACAGCGACGGAACAATAAATGTTCAGGATTTGGTTATAATCGCTAAAAATTTCAATGGCACAGATGCTAAATATGATATAGATGGCGATGGCATGATTGATTTAAAAGATGCTCGGCTTGTTTTGGAATTCTGGCACAGGGAAGAGGGCTAAAAAAATAGAAATTTATATAAATAGCGAATATATTTCTCCTAACGATGCAATCTATTAGGGGGATAAAAATGAAAGAAAAAAATGTGATAGGTAGTTTGGTGTTGAGAAAGGGTATAGTGGCTGCAATAGCAATCTTACTGCTTGGAACAGGCTTAATGATATTCTTTGAAGCAGAAGCAAGAACAGATCCATGTGTAATAACTGGTTATGTATATGATGAAAATGGCAATCCTTTGCCAGGGGCAACTGTAATCATAAGGGACTTAAACACTGGAGCATGGGGAGAAAACACAACAGATGCCGATGGCTTATATAGCATAACTCTTGGAGGCGGGCCAATGTCGCCGCCATGGATGGAATGGTTTGGTGGCGATGGCTTGCTTGCTGTTGCTACATATGATGGAAGGGAAGGAAAGGCATTTAGATACATAGATGAAGAAGAAATTGATGATAATGGGTTCATGTGGCTTGATATAACTCTTGGAACCCCAATAACAACAAAAACGATAGGAGAGCCAGAATTTATAAAATATGATTATGATGATGGCTATGCTAACTATGGTTATCTTGTTTCTGAAAGAATAGATGTTACAGCAGACACTGCATATCTAGATTTCTGGACATGGTGGCAAATTGAAGGAGCAGCGCCATCGAGTTTTGACTTAATGAATGTATATATATCAACAGATGGTGGCTATAATTGGGAGTTGCTAAAAACTTTAAATCCAGATAGCGATCCAGAGGAGCCAAATAGAGAGTATTTATATTATGGTTCAAATGGTTTCAATACAACTCCAGTATGGAAGCATGAAACAATAGATATATCTGCTTATGTTCCAAATGAAATTATAATAATATTTGAATTTGATACAGTCGATGATGTGTGTAATTTCTGGGAGGGATGGTATATAGATGATATAAAAATAACTGAATTTGGAGGAAATGTTCCATTTAGCGATGATGTTGAAAATGGAGTGCAAAACTGGACATATAATGGCTACTGGCATATAAGCGAGCATAGAAGTCGTTCATCAAGCCATGCATGGTATTATGGAATAGAGCACAGCTATGTAACAAGTGAAACACCAATTACATTTGAAGTAGAAGGGGACTATAATCAGATGCTTTATAGAATATATTTCAATAATACATGGCATCCGATAAATGAGGAAGATGCTTATTGCGGAAATGAAGATATAACTGAAATAGATGGAACATATTGGTATATTTATCCAGAAGGATTTGAAATTCATTTCCATGAAGAATGCATGCACATTATAGAATTCTATGCGGAAAATGGAACCAACAGCGAGCCAGTTCATAATCAAACCCATTATGTGGACAATAGCCCACCAGTAAGCGAATACTGGTTTGATGGTCTAACTTCAACTTTGAATTTTGGTGGGCATGACTTCATTGCAATAAAGAAATGCACACCAATGATAATAAACGCTTATGATATGCCAGAAGGGTGTGCAGCAGGAGTGGAATGGCTCAATTATACAATATGGTGGAATGCAAATGAGCCAAACAATTATACAAAAATTAAGGAAGTAAGGATACATGATAATGATGTAAATGATACTGATAAGAGAGTTGGCTTCATTACCGCTGAACTGCATTTCACTGAGGAATGCTTCCATGAAATAAAATGGAGCATGGTAGATTATTTCGGTCATGCCTCACCGCAATATTCACTTGATATTGCAGTTGATGGAACTCCTCCAACCATAGAGAAGACAATAGGGGAGCCAAAGTATATAGATGAGCGCGGATGGCTATGGGTAAATTGCTCAACTCCTATATGGTTCAATATCAGCGATGGAGGATGCGGTGGAGGAGTTGGGGTATGGATGTTTGGAATGAATATTTACTGGAATGAGACAAGGGTTCCAGCAGGAGAGCAGCAGGAATTTACATTAGTTGAGGAGATAGTTGTTGTTGATAATCTTGCTGAAATAACAATGGAAGTTTATAATGAAAGCAAGGGCTGGCTTAATTTGACAAAAGATGTGCCAGTAGAAGAGCTTGAAGAACTTCTTTCAAATCCAAATGAATCAACATGGTATATCAATGATGATGAATATGAAATTTATAACTGGGTAGATAACGGAAATGGAACTCTTGACTATTGCGATTATATAGATTTTGATAACTCTACCTGGCATGTAGAAGCCCTGAATATTGAGATTAAAGATTTAGACCCAGATTATGGAGAAATTTCTTATCTCTTCCGCTTCAATGATTTGCCAGAAAACTACACAGAATGCTTCCATGAGCCAGAAATATGGGCAATTGATTATGTTGGAAACAATTATTCATTCAAGGAAAAGGATATGGTAGATTGCACACCCCCAGCAATATACAAGACAATTGAAAAAATAGTTGCTCTTGAGCAAACTGAAATTAATACTGGTTCATATACAGATATAACTGATTATCAGAGCTTTAAAGCACCATTTAGCTACATTGATGCAGTAAGTGTTTATGTAACTGGAAACTTTGATTTAGCTTCTCCAGTATATGTAGAGATTTATGAAGATGATGATGGATGGCCAGGCGATACGCTTGCAACTTCAGAATGGATATGGCTGAGCGGAAATTATACTGGATGGCTACAGTTCCACCTGCCAGAGAGATTATATGTTGAGCATGATGAAACTTACTGGATTGGATTGATTTATGGAAGCTCATCAGCAATAAAGTGGGAGGCACAGAATAATTATCCAGAAGATGGACCATATCCAGATGGATTTGCAATTGTAGATGGCTTTGCAAATTATTCATGGGATTTCACCTTCAAGATAGAATATTATCCGATATATCCATATAATTATCCATATATGTATTCATTGTATAATGAAACACTTGTAGAAACCACTATCACAAAGGTTGCAATATTTGAAGACTATGACCTATGGGGCCTTAGTTCAATACAGCAAGTTCTTGACTTGCATGGCATAGCCTATGACATATATGGCTCATCTGATATTGGAAATGTTGATTTGAGCCAGTATGATAAGGTAATCATAGCAAGCGACCAAACAACCGCATTTTATGATGCTGTTGAAGCAAATCTTGACTGGTTTGAAGAGTATGCGCTCAATGGAGGACAGCTTGAAATCCATGCAGCGGATCAAGGATGGCAGGGTGGAAGCTGGAATGTAATGCCAGGAGGATTTACTCATGTTCAGACATATTTGAATTATGTAGTTATAGAAATTCCAGGACATGAAGTTTTAACCTATCCAAATGTTATAACAGACGAAGAGCTTGATAACTGGGGTTATTCAACTCATGGCTATTTAACTGATTTGCCATCTGGAAGCGAAATTGTTTTAACATCAAATGACCAGCCAGTATTTGTTGTCTCGCCTTATGGAAGGGGTTGCATAATAATATCAACTCAGACCCTTGAATTTGGATGGGCATGGGGATATTCATCATTCCTTGAAAATGTAATATTATACTGCCCGCTTTTAGGATATGCTGATTATCTTAACAATACATACCTTACAACTAAAGCAATTCTTGATTTATCTTCATGGGATGAGGGATGCATGGATGGAGTTGGATTAAGAAGCTTGATGTATAGGATATATGTAGATGAAACTGATGTATGGCATCCAATAGATTATGAAGATTATTATTGCGGAAATACAAATATTACATATGTAGATGGAGAATACTGGTATGTTGCAATAAATGAAACAGTTGAATTTACTAAAATAAGCTTCCATGAAGAATGCGAGCATATATTGCAGATAAGAGCGGAAGATAAGGTTGGAAATGTTCGCATTGTAGAGCAAACTCATTATGTTGATGATAGCCCACCAAGATTAAAAGTAGAGTATCCAGATGAGCACGGCTTCTACTATGATGAGCAAACTGGAAAGCAGTTTGTAAGGGCTTGCAAGGAGTTTTATCTAAACTTGACTGATGAGCCGGATTGCGCTGTTGGGTGGCGGGACTTTGTCTTCTATTTCAGATATGAATATACGGACTTCACAACCCCATACATAGAGAAGCATCCAGTGGATGAGAATGATACTCAATATGGAGAGGTTGTTAATATAAGTGGCGTGCTATGGTGGAGGATTACTCCACAAACACCTTCAATAGCCCTGCACTTCTATGAGGAATGCTATCACAAAATTTATTACTTCTATGAAGCAACTGACTGGCTTGATAATTCAATAAATGAAAGTGGAATAGAAGAAATATATGTTGATGAATTTGAGCCAGAAGTAGCAAAGGAGCATCCACCCTGCTATAAAGAAGAGGAATCAATATACTTGCATGTAGTTGGAGATGACGGTGATGATGACGGTGGAATATTTAAATGGGTAGAGCTATATCCAGAATATGGAAGAGAGTATGAATATAGGGATGAGTTCGAGCATGATGACAAAGTCTACTTTGTAATGTATGATGAAAAATATGGAGTAGTTCGCCTATATGAGTTTGAAGATGAGACAGGAACATTATACCTATACAATGATACATATGGTTATATGTATGTTGAATGGTATGGTGGAGAAACACCATTTAATCCTGGTTCATTGTGGCTTGAAGTTTATCCAGAATTTGGCATAATTTACAATTTAACTGAGTATGATCAATCAACTGGAAATGTAACTCTCAACAATACAGAAACTGGAGAAATATCAGAATGGCATATTGAAGATATACAGACGGATATTAAAGTAAAGCCAGTTCCATTCTTGCAGGCATGCTCAAGAATTAATTTAACTGCAAAAGATATGCCCTATGAGCTTGTAGTTGTTGACCAATTCCAGACAGAAGGAAATCAGATTGATACATTGCAGAGACTTGATGCAACTCCATGGCCATGGGATGCCCAGACATTCATGCCAAATGCAAGCTACATAAATGCAACAGCTTTGTATATAAAATGGATAGGAGATGCTGATGTAACAGTTTATATACATGATTTAGCTATGAATGTAATAGCAACTGCAACAAAGCATTTAACTGGAGCAGGAGAAGATTGGGTATTATTTGAATTCGAGCCAGGAGTGAGTGTAACTCCAAATGCAACATATTATATAGAAGCTCACGGCTCACCCGCAAGCGTTGCATCGTGGTATTTCAATGAAATTGATTTATATACAAGAGGGCATGCATGGATTAGCGGAGAAGAAAAAGAAGAATTTGACTGGAAATTCCAGATTTTATCATATAAGCCAAATCCATGTGCAAGTGGAATAGAAGGAATTTATTATGCATATGAATTTAATGACACACGCCATCCAATAAATGAAACAGATGCTCCTCATGGTGAAAAGATTGTTAATATAACTCAATATTATGATTGGGAAGAAATAGAAGAAGAATTTGGTGGCTACTGGCTGTGGTATGAATATGATGATAGCGTTGGCGTGCATTTCTATGAAGAATGCATACACTGGCTATATTACTGGGCAAAAGATAATGTATGCCACCATACACCAGTTTATATGCAGGTTTATCATGTTGATGAATTTGAGCCAGAAGTAACAAAAGAGCATCCAGAGCATGGCTATTATACACCAGTCGAAATAGTTGTTGATTCAACATTTGCAAACTATACACACTGGCTTGAAGGACAATTCCATGTAAGAGATAAATGGTATTACCAGGGCTATGCAGATGGATGGATACCAAATCCATCTGGGCAATATACAGATAAAATACAATATATAAACTTCACAATATACAATAATGATATGAGCCATGATTTAATACTGCGCCTGCATGTTGAAGAAGTATTTGGTGATGCGGGAATAACCCTTGAAAATGGAAGCGATGTGAATTCCAAGGTATATACAATAAATGTTCCAGCTGGCTCATCTCTTGACTATACAGTAAATGTTTATGATAATCTAGAACTCCTGAGAATGGGTGTCTGGAATTGGTGGGCTGAGGTAGAGAATGTAACTCAATATTTGAGAGCGGGAGCAAGAATTAATTTAAGCGCAAATGATCCTGGCAACTGCCCAAGTGGAATTGATGCAATATATTATAGATATGAATGGAATGGCACAAGCTATCCAGCTGAGCATCATCCAGCAGCAAGAAATGGAAGCGAAATTCAGCCAGGAGTGCCAGAAATTGCAAACTACTGGTGGTTTATATATGATGATAGTGTTGGAATAATATTCAAGGAAGAATGCCAGCATGATTTGTATTACTTTGCAAAAGATAGAGCATGCCACAATAGCACATTGCACCATCAAATTTATTATGTGGATGCAAGCGAGCCAGTAATAAGCGAAGAGCTTCCAGAACATGGAGCAATTGGAAGCACAATTACATCACTATATGAAAGCTTTGAAGCACCATTTGGAAATGGATGGGCTGTTGTAAATGGAGATGGAAGCACATGGAGCATAAAATCAGAAGAGCCATTATTCTTATGGCATGCTAATGTTGCTCATTCTTGGAGATATGCAGCCCTTGCCTGGACATATAACTCGCCATGTGCATGGCTTATAACTCCAGAGATAACCATACCAGAAGATGGAAACTTAACATTCTGGTATAAGGTTTATTACGGTGGCTCTGCTGGGCTCAAAGTAGGAATAAATAATGTTAGCTATCAGACAGATACAAGTGCATTTGTTGAAATATGGGATTCTGGCATATTCAGCGATACAAATTATAGGCATGTAGAAATTGATTTATCTGCCTATGCTGGGCAGAGCGTTTATATTGGATTCCACTGCTACTATCTAAGCGATACATGGCCAAACAATGGCTTATTAATAGATGATGTATGGGTTGGAGCAATCCATAGAGTAGCAACATTGCTTGATGATGATGTTGAAAATGGCTATGAATGGACAATTAAGGATTTAACAGTTACCCAGCCAAGCTACTGGCAAATTGTAAATAGATTACCAGTTGCATCTCCGCCAAGCCCAGGATGGAGCGAAACAGTGCCAAACAGGCCAGCGGTATGGTGCGGAGATTTGAGCTTAGGAAATGCTCCAAATAATGGTGGCGGGCTTTATGCATGCAACTGGGATGATACTTTAACAATGAAAAATCCAGTTAATTTAGCAGATGTAGATGGAACAGTTGAGTTATCATTCAATATATGGCACTACTTGCAGAGCGGTGATAATTTATATGTTGAAGCAAGCAACGATAGCATTAACTGGACAATACTTGAAACTATAAGTGGGCAAAATGGATGGGTAACAAAGACAATAAATATATCTCAATATATTGGAAACAGCACGCTGTGGATAAGATTTAGATTTGTAAGCGATGATAATAATGGCCAATACAATGGTGTATTCATAGATAATGTTACAATAAAGAATGAAACACAGACATTCTTCTTCGACGCCTTTAACACGCTTGCAAACTGGAATGCAGAAATGCTTGAAACAAGCAAATGGCATATAACAGATTATGATTATCATTCAGAAAATCACTCATGGTATTGTGGAGTTGAAAGCGCTCCGCATTATCTGAATTGCATGAATGACGCATTGATAAG
>JACIWB010000047.1 GCA_014361245.1 Thermoplasmatales archaeon
TTAAAATTTTTCTTACTTAATCTTGTATAAACTGTGTCAGCATCTGGAATTTTATATTTTGTTATTTCTTCCAATCTTTTGCAACCATTTTCAAGGTATCTTCCCCTTATTGAGCAAAATGTTATCCCCTTCAAAATTTTTTCATCCTCATATATCGAATTTTTATTAGAATGAAAGTTAATAATATTTCTTACCAAACTAAAACAAAATCTATTTAATTTCCTTAAAGATTTATTATTTGCCTGAGGCATTATCCTTTCTTTTTCCATAATCTGGGATTTTGCCTCAGGAAATAATTTTTTCTAAATTTTCACTTTCGGAGATACTGATATCTTGCAACAAAAATATATATAAACATTCCATATTTTACTTCATGAAAAAATTAATCCCTTTGTTGTTAATATTTGCAATTTCAATAAATGCAAATGCTGGCTACTATTATTTCCATGATGAGCCAAATCCATACAACCCGGATGTAAAATTAATGGATGCATCCCGCCCTTCAGCTACATATACTTCATCTATAAATATTGATGAACAGCCTGCTATATGGGCCATGCTACCTGTTGAAAAGGATATAAAAATAAGTGGTGATATCAGCATTGGTTATTGGTTGGAAGCATACACAAAAATTACATTCATTCCCTTCCAGATAAGATTTGTAAAATTATATCTCGTTGACATTTCTCCAGAAGGAGACATTGATATAATTGCCTCAACAAGTCCTCATCCTATGCTATTTTTAAAAAATGATACCATAAAATTGGATACTGTTTTTTTAAACGATATTGAATACATGTTACCATCAAATCATTTGCTTGGAATAAAAATAGAAAAGGTAGTTGATATATTTTCGTATCTCCCCTTGGCTGTATTTTCAACTTTATTTGATACAAACATACTTTATGATTCGATAGATGCCCTTTCCTACGCATCAATACCACTGGATATAGGTGGCGGGGGAATAAACTTGGAATGCTGGAATAATGAGAAAAGCACAAAACCTGGAAGAGAAGTAACATATAATCTCCTCATATATAATACAGGTGCAGAAAATGATACCGTAACTCTTTCCACGGATTACAGCAACGGATGGTGGGTTGAAATAAATCCAGATGAATTGGTTGTTGAGGGAAATTCAGTAAATACATCAATTGTCAGCATTAAACCTCCTTACGATGCAGAGGAAGGAGAATATCTTAACATTACAATAGTTGCACAGGGAAGCATAGGATATGATTCAATCTGGCTAAATACAACAGTTACAGCATTTAACTATGGAGTAATTGTAACATTTTTTGAGAAAAATATAGAGGGAGAAGCAGGGAAAAATTTAACGGTTCCATTCAGTGTAAAAAATACAGGAGATCTTTCTGATACCTATAAATTAAAGGTAATATCAAACTGGAGTTGTAGTCTCGAAGAAAGAGAAATAACATTAGGGCCAGGGGAAAACAGAACAATTAATTTAACAGTTGAAATTCCAAAAAATGCAGAGAGCGGTGAGATGATTGAAGTTGAAGCAGAATCATCAAATGCAAATGCATCCGATTACATAGCAATATCAGTTATAATTCCCGTGGAAGAAGGTAGCAAATGGGGCATAGGTTTTATACTTTTTGTTGTTTTTACCGCCATTCTTCTTTTTGTTGCATACTATATAAATAGGGAAACAGGCAAAACCGCAATTATACTATGCGATGAAAGAAGCATCGAGCTGCCGCCGGGCGGGAAAGGGAGTTTTTCGGTTTTGGTAGAGAATCCCTCAAAGAAGAGAATGAAGTATAGAACAGCAATTGGAGGAAAAATACCAGCCGGATGGAGGATTTATGCAAACAAGCAGGATATTGTTCTTGATGGAGGGGAGAGAGAGGAAATAGTAGTTAATGTGATTGTTCCCGAGAGAGAGAGCCTGCAAGAATGGGCATCAATTGATTTTATTTTAATTCCAGAAAAGGGAAGAAGGGAGAAGATAAACATGCTTGTTACCCTCCGCGAGGAAATGCCTATACTTAAGACGGAAATTCAGCATGAGCCAAAAGGATTTGGAGAAGGAGAAAAAGTTATAACAAAAGTTAGAATAGAAAATACTGGAGAAAAGAAAGCTGAAAATAAAAAAGTCATTCTTATGGTGAATGGAAAGGAAAAGAATAGAATTGAGGGAGTTGAAATTCCACCTAATTCAATAGTTGAAATAGAAATTCCATGGATAGCAGAAAAGGAAAATAATGTTGAAGTAAAAATAGAGTAGGGAATTTTAGAATAAATCAATTTCTTCCAATAATTTTTTTTCATTTTCCCGTTCCCTTTAATAGCAATCGGCAATATTCAAATAAAAAGAAAAATTGAAATATCTTTTCCCTATTGTCTTTTTGATAAAAATGGAAGCAAAAATATCTGAAGAAGAATTTGTTATTAATGCAATAAAAAAACTCAGAAAGCCGCCATATAAAGGAATACACAGTGTATTCAGCGGTTTTAATGCTGCATTTAAAGAATATTTCGGAAAAAATCCAGTTGAAGTAACCACAAGAATGGCAAAGGAAGGAAAAATTATAATAAGACCAGCAAAAAGAGGGGTTATGCTTTATCTACCAGAAGATAGTCCGGATTTACCAAAAACCGATGAGATAATCAAGAAGATAGTGGGCGAGAATTAATTATTTTATTTCTATTCTAACTCCATTTACCATATAATATATCTTCTCCGCTATCTTGCAGGCATGGTCGGCGCACCTCTCCAGATAGCGTGCAATCATCATATAGTGAGCGCATCTCGTAATGTATTTTTGGTCTTCCATCATATAGGTTAGACATTCCCTGAATATGGAATAGCGCAGGGCATCTATGGTATCATCTCTTTCGGAAAAATCCTGCAGAGGAGTTAAATCTTCTGTTTTAAATGCATATAAAGCGTCGTCTATCATCTTGCAGACAATATCAGCCATATATGGAATGCTAACAAGCTTTTTTATATGTGGCTCAGAAGATAGCTCCTTTGCAACATTTGCAATATCTTTTCCATATCTTCCTATTCTCGTTAGATATGTTATAATCTTCAGGCAGACTGCTATAGTGCGCATATCCTTTGCCATTGGCTGATATAAAGCAATTAAACGCAACGCCTTCTCCTCGATTTCTTCATCCATTTTAGCAATTTCGCCTTTTTTTGATAATACCCAGTCAGCGATTTCATTATCCTGATTTTTAAGAGCAATTACTGATTTGATGAGCATTTCCTTTGCAAGATTTCCCATACTTACAATATTCTCCTTCAATTCCTCCAGCTCATGATGAAATTTTTCAACCATTTTATCACCCAAATCTACCCGTTATATACTTTTCAGTTAATTCTTCTCTCGGATTTTCAAATATCTGCTTTGTCTCTCCAAACTCAATTAGCCTTCCCAGATAGAGAAAGCCCGTATAATCACTAACTCTTGCTGCCTGCTGCATATTATGTGTAACTATTACTACCGTATATTTTTTTTCCAGTTCATCTATCAAATCCTCAATTTTTGCAGTTGCTATAGGATCAAGAGCGGAGCACGGTTCATCCATCAATATTATCTCTGGCTCAATAGCCAAAGCCCTTGCAATGCAGAGCCTTTGCTGCTGCCCCCCCGATAAACTTAATGCTGATTCATTCAACCTGTCTTTAACTTCATCCCAAAGCCAAGCTTGCTTTAAACTTCTTTCAACAATTCTATCAAGCTCTTTTTTATCCTTTATCCCCTGAATTCTTGCTCCATATGCAACATTTTCATAAATTGATTTTGGAAAAGGATTTGGCTTCTGAAAAACCATCCCCACCTTCTTCCTCACTTCCACTGGGTCAGCATCCTCGCTATATATATCATATCCATCAATAATAACACTCCCCTCTACCCTGCAGTCATCTATCAAATCATTCATCCTGTTGAAGCATCTTATTAGAGTTGATTTTCCACATCCAGATGGACCAATTAGAGCAGTTACTCTATTTTTCTCTATTCCCATGTTTATATCAAACAATACCTGCTTGCTTCCATACCATAAATTTAGATTAACTGTTCTTATGATTTCCATCTCACCACCTTATCTTTTTCCTGTATCTATTTCTTATTATTATAGCACCCATATATAGAACTATCACGAGCAATGTAAGAACAACAGCGGTTGCAAAAGCATTCCTCCTTGCCTCCTCTCCTGGAACAGATGTTATAATTATAAAAAGATGGTATGGCAGTGCCATCACTGGCTCGAAAATGCTACCTGGCAGAAATTTCTGGCTGAAAACAGCTGCGGTAAAAAGAATTGGTGCAGTCTCTCCAGCTGCTCTGCCTATGCTTAAAATTGCCCCAGTCATTATTCCCGGCAGGGAAGCAGGCAGGACAATTTTTTTTATTGTCTGCCATTTTGTTGCTCCCAGTGCAAAGCTCCCCTCTCTCACATGCTGGGGAATTGTTTTAAGTGTTTCCTGAGTTGTTTTTATGATTGTAGGAAGAATCATTAAGGCAAGCGTTATTTGCCCGGCAAGAAGGCATATCCCCCATTTAAGATATATTACGAAGAATGTCAGGCCAAAAAGACCAAAAACTATTGAAGGAGTTCCATTTAGCATTGTTATGCTGGATAAAATTATTTTCTTTATTTTTCCCTCCCTTGCATACTCATTTAAATATATTCCCGCTCCTATCCCAAGAGGCATTGCAAATAAAATTGCTCCTCCAACTAAAAGTAGAGTTCCAACAATTGCTGGAAAAATCCCTCCTTCTCTGCCCAAATTACTCGGCGGTTTTGTTAAAAATTCTATGTTAAGCCCGCTTATTCCATTTGAGAAAATATAATAAAGGATTATGAAGAGAATCGAAATTGAAATAAACGCACATAAGCTTATTAGTGAGAAGGCAATTTTTTGATAAATCTTTTCAGAAATAACCTCCCTTTTCATTATAAAGTAGAGAAGCAGAATAATTCCAAATATTGCTATTGAATAAACCTCTAAAATATAGATTGTTAGAAAGAATAGAATTATTGAAAAGAAAATTTTTGCATATTTTTTTAAATTCTCATTAACCCTTGCCTTTTTATTCCTTTCAATTATTTTCATTGCAAACCAGTTCACAAAAAATGCAATTATTAAAAGCAGAACCGCAAGTCCATAAAGTGCATGATGCCACATTGAATTTGTTGGTGACTCACCCATTTCTATCGCCATCGCTGATGTAATTGTTTTTAAAGGCATAAATGGCATTTTTAAGTTTGGCATAAGAGCGGAGTTGCCTATCACCATCATCACCGCCATTGTCTCGCCTGCAGCTCTTCCAATTCCAAGCACAATTGATGCAATTATTCCTGGCAATGAAGCTGGCAAAACAATTTTTCTGATTGTCCTCCATTTAGTCGCTCCTAATGCAAAACTTCCCTCAACATACTCAGAAGGCACGGAGCTTATTACATCCTCGCTTATGCTTGTTATGGTTGGCAGTATCATTATCGCAAGCACAATTGATGCAACAAGCCACCCCTCGCCGCTCGCAACATTGAAATTTGCCTGAAAAAAATTTACAAGAACAACTAGCCCAAAGAAACCATATACAACAGAGGGTATCCCTGCAAGAAGTTCAATCATTGATTTAATAAAGGATTTTATTCTTTTGGGGGCGAGATGTGATATAAATATTGCGCTTCCTATACCAAGAGGAACTGCAATTGCAATTGCCATGAAAGTGGTGAGCAATGTTGCAAGTATTAATGGTAATGCTCCGTAGCTGGCATCGAAGCCATATATCTCTCCCTCCGGCTTCCATTCCCTGCCAAAAATAAAGTTAAGCCCTTCTTTCAAAAAAATAGGCATTCCTTCTTTCAGAATAAAAATTATTATCAGGAATATTATTATTACAGAAAAAAATGCACTCAGGAAAAGTAAAGAACTTACCAGCTTTTCCTTGAGATGCATAATGTAATAGTTAAAGAGGTATAAATCCTTCCTCCTCAACTATTTTCTGGCCTTCATCGCTTTTTACGAAATTTATGAAATCCTTGGTCAGGCCTGTTGGCTCTCCTTTTGTAAAAAGATATAGCTCTCTCGCAAGTGGATAAACTTTGTTTTTTACATTCTCTAATGTTGGCTCAATCCCATCAAGTTTCAATGCTTTAACCTTATTGCTGATGTATCCAATTCCCACAAAACCTATTGCATTTTGTGTGCTTGCCACTTTATCATGCACAGCCCCATTTGAAGGCAGTGCAAGCATGCCTGATGTAAAATTTTCTTTTTTCATTACATGCTCCCAGAAAAACTCGCCGGTGCCGCTTGCGGTGTCGCGCCCAACTACTACTATTTCGCCAGTCCATCCAAATTCTTCCCATCTTGTGTATGTGCCGTTGTATATACCTTTCAGTTGTTCGCTCGTAAGGTTGCTAAGCGGGTTAGAAGGATGAACTATTATTGCTATTCCATCCTTTGCTATTACATGTTTCACCAAATCAGGATAGTTGCTCTTTTCTGAATCTTTTATATCGCGGGAAGCCATGCCTATATCAACAATCCCATCGCCAACATTTTTTATTCCCATGCTCGAGCCTCCTCCGCTGACCCTTACATCAACTTCAGGATGCAATTGCATATATCTATCAGCACATTTTTGCACTATCGGAAGAACTGTTGTTGAGCCCGCTATGTTTATTGTTTCTCTTGTACCTATGCATCCCACAAGAGCTATACATATAACACAGGCAGGCAACAATTTTTTTATTTTATTCATTTTCATCATGAATAAAAAAGCCGGGATATATATATTTTTTCGAAATAAAATATGTATTGATACATATTTTTAAAAATTTTATAGAAAAATATATATAAAATTTTGTATATCTGTTTATGGAATTAAGAAAAGTGCAGGTTAGCGGTGGCTCTTCCTTTATAATTTCTCTGCCAAAAGAATGGGCAATAAAAAATGGAATAAAGAAAAATGATAAAGTTGGGGTAATTGAAGCAAGAGACGGAAATATTGTTATAATTCCAAAAATGAAAAAAATTAAAGAGAGAGTTATAGAGTTTGATGCAGAAGGGGATGAAAACTATATTTTCAGGCTTTTACTTGCAAGTTATGTTGATGGCTACAACATTATCATATTAAAATCAAAGGAAATAAAACCATCTATAAGAAATGTTGTAAAAAAATTTATAAAATGCTCAATTGGCTTTGAAATTATAGAGGAAGGAAGGCATTCAATAATAATAAAAGATTTTTTAAATCCTTCCGAGCTACCTTTTGAAAAGATAATCAGTAGAATTTTTTCGGTTGTTTTGTCAATGCATGAAGATTTGATTTATGCAATAAGAAATCGCAATGAAGAAATTTTGAAAGATATCATTGCAAGAGATGATGATGTGGACAGGCTCCACTGGCTCATTTCAAGGCAATACAATATATTATCAAGAAATATTTTTGGGGAAGAAATTTTTATAAACTATCCTCTCCTGAGCAGAATCCTTGAAAGGTGCGCAGACCATGCGGTAAGGATGGCGGAGGGCATTAAAAATTTAAATAAAATTGGCAAGGAGCTTGAAGAAAAAATTATTTCCGCTGAAATTTTTTCATTAAAAATTTTCAAAATGAGTATGAAATCCTTTTTTGGTAAGAATTTAGAGGAAGCCAATGAATGCATAGAGATGGCTAAAAAAATAAATGATAAATGTGTGAAAATAAACAATGAAGCAATTGGAAAAGATGCTAAATCAGTTATTCATATAGGGCAGATAAGCGACAGCATCAGAAGATTTGCTGAGTATTCAGCGGATATTGCAGAGTATGTAACAGATTATATAGTAAGTGAAAGAGCTTCTTAAATTTGATGAAGTTCTGCACCGCATTTCATCATTTTTTCTTCAAAAACGGGAAAAACAAAGGAAAAGGGCTTGACAGCATTGCCATGCCCACGGGCTCGCGCAACAATTCATCTAAACAACTTTTCCATCAGCTCCTTTTTACTCATTTGAAGGTATTCTGCAATATCAGATAAAATATTATTCAATGTGCCAAGTTTTAATGGCTTATGAAGAGGAATTGTGATGAAATGGGCTTTCCCCCGTTACCTCACTCTTCAATCTAACATGGCTTCCAGTTTGTCTAACAACTTCATATCCAAATTTTGCCAACAGTTTTATTAAATCTTCTCCACCAACATGGCGGGGCAATTTCATATTGCAATCACTTCATCTTTAACAATATGCATTCTTATTAAGGAAGGCATATCCTTCCTTTTCATCAAAATGGCATTTTACGGCATCTACAATCATTTTCCTTAACTCTTCAATATTTTCAGCTTCAGTGAATATGGAATACCCTAAAGCCTTTGCTATATATCCGCCTTCCTCTGCCTCCTCGACAAGAAATATGATTTCCTTAACCATGTTATATTACAATATTCATCATCTATTAATCTTTTCTCTTTTTCCTTTTCTGCTCTGAGGAATATAAAAATCCAAAACAAAAATGAAAAGGAAAAGGGCTTGACAGCATACCGCCTTTCCCATGTGCTCGCGCAACATAGTACCGGGCGATACGCGAAGGGCTTAACTGCCGGGTTCGGGATGGGACCGGGTGTTTCCCCTTCGCTATGGCCGTCAAACCCCTTGCATACATAGTCTGTTAAGCGAGAGTTGCTCGGGCGATTAGTAGCTGCGGGCTGAACGGGTCGTTGCCTTCCCGCTTACACCCCAGCTCTATCAACCGGGTGTTTTACCCGGGCCCTAAAGGTGCCTCGTTTTGGGGTGGGTTTCCCGCTTAGATGCCTTCAGCGGTTATCCCTTACAGCGTAGCTGCCCAGCTTGCCCTGTCGGACAACTGGTTGACCAGAGGCTGCGGACCCCCGTTCCTCTCGTACCGAGGGGTCCTTCCCCTCAAGCACCTGACACCTCCAGCGCAGAGCAACCGACCTGTCTCGCGACGGTCTAAACCCATCTCACGATCCGCTTTAATGGGCGAACAACCCCACCCTTGGCGGCTGCTGCACCGCCAGGATGCAGAGAGACGACATCGAAG
>JACIWB010000048.1 GCA_014361245.1 Thermoplasmatales archaeon
AATCATATGACCCAAAACCATATGGAAATTTAACAAGTATCCATGTATGGGTTAAGAATGATAAAGGTGAGGTTGTTTTTGATGCATGGAGAAATAATACGGAAATGTATTATGAAGGAGAATGGACAACAGGAGAAAAGATTTTAAATGGAAGAGGAGGGGCATTGTATTACATGCCAGAAGATTTTGAAAGAGAAATTTTATGGAGTTCAAATGGAAAATTCACTGATACATATGATGTGATAAGTGCATTAAACGAAGGATGCGGATTTTTATTTATGTCAGGGCATGGAAGCCCTAATTCCTGGGGTGACCACCTGCCTGGCATACCTGGAAACAGACAGCATGCAAGTTTAACAGGTTTAACTGTAACAAATCTGAGGCCATGGTTCCCGTATATAAGTTTTCCTGTCTTCCCGATAGATGGTCTGAAAAATGGTGAGAAATTACCAGTTGCAGTAGTTGGAGGATGTCATAATAGCCAATTCAATGTTTCAATTATACCTGCAGTTTTAAATGCCTTCCATCTGTTTGGTTTCCCTGACAATTACATGTGGACATATGGACAACCAGTTCCAGAGTGCCTGAGCTGGCGCCTCGTGAGCAGGGCAAATGGAGGAGCTATAGCAAGCATTGGAAACACTGGCCTGGGCTATGGAATGCCTGGCAGGGACTGCACAACAGGCGGCGGCGATGGCTGGATAACAATAGAATTCTTCAGGCAGTATGGCGAGAAAAGCAAGCATGTGCTTGGGCAGGCGCATGCGGGCGCGGTTACTGAATACATAAGTAGTTTTGATATGAGCGACTTTGAGGCGGGGCATGTAAAAACAGTCCAGCAGTGGGTTTTATTGGGCGATCCGAGTTTGAAAATAGGAGGATACTAAGATTAATATATAAGTGTGCTATTTATTAGCATGAAGAAAGCAATTGCAATTTTGATTCTTATTTTGGTGGTTGCACAGGCGGGTGAAGGATTTATAAATAAAAAAGGGTATTTTAAGGAAATTAGAAAGGAAAAATCTAATGGATATTTTTCAATATATACAAGATATAATGGGATAGAGAAGCATACTCCTTTGCTTCAATCCTTCTTCGGGATAGATGTTGATAATAATTATAGCACGGGTGAAAATGGAAAGGACATCAGAATAAGTTTAATTTTTTTGCCACTTATTCAGAGCATTGATATTGGACCAATTTTAACTCTTGCTTTTGCAATGAAAGTTGTGAGGATGGGGGATGAAATAAAAAATGGTGAATTCGAAATATCTTTCAGCGGTTTAATATCATCGCATAGCTTCAAAATAGGTTATTATTCTCCTGAAAAAGAAGAAATACCAAAAGAAATAAGAGAAGTTGTTTGGCTCATTCCCTATATATTTTATGAAAAAGATCCTGAATTTTATATAAATATTGAACCTGTTTTTGATGAAGAAAATAAAAATCTATCAGTTATAGTTGAATTCGATGAAAAAAAATTATTTGTGGATTATTTTCCTGCCGCATCTTCAATGATTAAAATTTCTCCCAACATTGCTCTAAACATGATTAATTTTTCAATAGAAAGAAATGCTGAATTAAAACAGAAAATAAGGATGAGGTATATGGATGAAATTGCAATTAATTTGACAATAGATAATCTGCCAGATAAAATGAGTTTTTCGATAAGTTTTTCAAATGAAGAGAAAAGGTTTGATTATGTGGCAAATGATACATTTAATTCAACTCTTATAATAGAATTTCAAAATTTTGATTTCGTAATGAAAATTGAGTATCTTCCTACAAGATTAACATCTGTATTTAACGAAAGCGGTTATTTTTACATATACATAGATGAGAAAAAAACAACATTTATTATAGCTGATGCTATAGAAAATCCAAATAACTACTTTTTGATAACAAATCTCACGGGTGAATCAACTGTTCAATGGAAAATTTCGCAGGAAGGATATTTAAAAGTAGATGGATTTAAAGGTTTAAAAATTGAGGTAAAAATTGAATTTGATGGTTTTTATCTTAAAACTTCTTCAGTTCATCAGGCAGAGCATTTTGAAATAAGCTGGAATCTTTCAATACCCGGCTATATTTTCATTGATACAGATAATGAAACTCTCTCTCAGTATTCATTCAATCTAACGCTTGCAAATAATTTTGGCATACTAATAGAAATTAAATCAATAGTCGCTGAAAATTTCAAGGTTAGCTGGCAAAAAGAAATACCAATATTCCATAAAGAAGGCTATTTCATGTTTTTAGAAGAGCTAATTTTCAAGGTAATGATAAATGGAATATGGTATGATGTTTTTGGCTAAGGCTTCTTTAATTTCTCTATCTCTTCTTCCATATATTTCTCTATTTCTTTAAATCTCTTTTCCCATTCTTCATTTGGGGTTGTTGCCATTCTTGCTATCATCTCCTTGCTTTTCAAGTTCTTTAATTTCTCAAAATCAACCCCTTTTTCAACACATTCTTTCATCAAATTATAAAATTTAACAATTATTCTCAGCATTTCATATTGTTTCTTGGGTGGGCAATATGTATCAATTTCATGATATGCATTCTGCTGTAAAAAGTCCTCTCTTATTATTCTTGCTCCTTCAAGTATCACCCTATCAATCGCTGGCAGTGCATCTGGTCCAACCAATCTTATTATTTCCTTCAACTCTTCCTCTTTTTGAAGCAAAGCCATTGCTTCGTTGCGTAGTTTCAGCCATTCCTTACCTATATTCTTTCCCCACCAATCACTTACTCTATCAAGATATAGGGAATAGGAGCGAAGCCAGTTTACAGATGGAAAATGTCTTCTATCAGCGAGCTCAGCATCAAGAGCCCAGAAAACCTTTACTATCCTTAGAGTATTCTGGGTGACTGGCTCCGAAAAGTCGCCTCCTGGTGGGGAGACCGCTCCAACAACAGAAATAGAACCCTCTCTATTATTGCTACCCATCACTATTACCCTACCAGCTCTTTCATAAAATTCAGCAAGGCGGGAGGCAAGATAAGCAGGATAACCTTCTTCTCCAGGCATTTCTTCAAGCCTTCCCGATATTTCGCGCAGCGCCTCCGCCCATCTGCTGGTTGAATCTGCCATGAGGGCGACATCGTAGCCCATGTCCCTGTAATATTCTGCAATTGTTATTCCTGTATATACGCTTGCTTCTCTTGCAGCAACTGGCATGTTTGATGTGTTTGCTATTAAAACCGTTCTTTCCATCAGTGGATGACCAGTTTTAGGGTCTTTAAGTTGTGGAAAATCTCGCAAAACTTCTGTCATTTCATTTCCTCTTTCTCCACATCCTATATAGACAACTATATCTGCGTCACTCCATCTTGCAAGCTGATGCTGGCTAACTGTTTTTCCAGTTCCAAATCCTCCTGGTATAGCTCCAGTGCCTCCTTTTGCAATGGGGAAAAAAGTGTCAAAAACTCTCTGCCCTGTGATAAGGGGTAAAGAAGGAGGTAATTTTTCCTTAAATGGGCGTTGCTTCCTTACAGGCCATTTTTGGAGCATGCATATTTCTTTTCCACCAACAACTGCAATTGGCTCGTCAATCCTGAATTTTCCTTCTTCTATGCTTTCTACATTTGCTTTACCAATTTCCAGAGGTAACATTATTCTATGCTCTATTATTGGTGTTTCTTTTACAATCCCTAAAATATCTCCTCCCTCAACCTTTTCCTTTTCTTTTACAGTTGGAATAAATTCCCATTTTTTCTTCCTATCCACAGCAGGTAATTCAACACCCCTCTTTATAAATTCATTGCATTTTTTAACAATCTCTGGTAGTGGCCTTTGAATTCCATCATATATTGAAGTAAGTAATCCCGGAGCAAGCTCAACAGAAAGTGGCATTCCTGTGCTCTCTACTTTTTCTCCTGGTTTCAATCCAGTTGTATCCTCATAAACCTGAATTATTGCCTTATCCTCTTTTAGCTGTATTATTTCTCCAACAAGTTTTTCTTCTCCAACCTTAACCAAATCATACATTTTCGCTCCTTTCATTTCTTTTGCCTTCACAACCGGTCCCGAGACGCTTATTATTTTTCCTTTCATTTTATACCTCCAGCCCCACCGCTCTTACAATAATCTTTTTCAGAGAATCTTCCCCAGCAATTTTCTCTTTTCCAGGAATCTCAACAATAAATGGCGCATTGCCCCGCAGGCGATGCATAAATATTTTATCCCTGAGTTTGGTTGCAAATTTTTCTGAAATAATAAGGATTGCAAAATCCTCCCTTTTTATAATTTCATCAAATTCTTCATAACTATAAATATTTACTCCAGCCATTCTAAGCAGTATTTCAACATCTCCTTCTACTATTCCAGCTATTTTCAAGCAATCACCATTGGCTTAACAAGGTTAGTCATTTTCTCTTCTATACCTTTTGAAATTGCTTTAAGATTTCTTACTTCAAATTCTTTTTCAATTAAAAACCTTATTCCTGGTCCTATAGCAAGAGGGTTTTCATTTGCAATTAAAGAGGAGATATAAAGTAAATGCTTATCTAATGCTCTTTCAAAAGCAACTACTCCTTCTTTTTCAAAATCAACTATTGCTTCTTTAAGTGGAGGATAATAAGATGTCCCCTCCAAAAGAGAAATTATTTCAGATATTGAATCTATTTTTAACAATCTATCAATCTGCCATTCAGCCAACTCCCATCCATGAGGTATTATATTTTTCTCTATATCTTTGATCCTGTAATATCTGCTCCTTAAAATAGATTTTATATTCATTATATCAATCATTGACCTTACAAACTTGTTTTTTGCTTTTCTTGAGTGGCGTGGAAGATTTAATTCAAGCAATTCATTTATAATTTTTTTATCTATCTCCCTTTCTATTTCATCAAACGGCATATCAAGAGAAACATCAAAAATTTCCCTTAATTTTTTTTCCTCCCCTCTCTTCAACTCTTCTATGATTTCCTTTATTTCATCATCAAAAACTTTTAAGTCAAATTCCTCGCCATGCATCTTCTTTTCAATTGCATATTTAAGCTTTTCTATCTCTATTTTTTTAAGCCAGAGCTTGTAAAATTTTCTAACACCTTTAGGCGAGTCATTCATTGCCATAATTACTATTTTTCTATAGCTTTCATCTATGCTTTCCTGAATCTGCGCCGCATTTTCACCATATAAAACAAAATCCTTACTTATAACATTATTTTTGAATTCATCTAGATTTTTGCAATCAAGCAATCTCGCAATCTCCTTTTCTTTTAAAAAAATTGGCTCAATTGCACTGAACCTTGCATTTGCATAGGAAAATTTTGCAGCCATACAAAGAGAAGGAAGCAGGCTCAATGCGGCGCCGATGCCAGCGATTGCTATAAATATTTCAAAAATCATTTTTCACCGAACAATTTTTTAGCTATCTTTATCCTCATCTCCTCTCTGTTTTTTTCTATCAGAAAATCAAATGTTAAATCTATTTCTTTTTTTCCATCTTTGCTTCTTAGTATAACCCCTCCAATTCCATTTATTTTTTCCTTTGCTTCAATTCCAAACTTCTTTGCAATTTTTATATCCTCATCTCTTGTAAATAGTATATATCCATCTTTTATTTCCTTCGTTGCAACTTCAAGATTTTTTTCAACAAAATTGCTGTATTTTTTCCCATCCATTTTCTTAAGCTTTTCAACAACTTTTTTCATGCACTCATTTATCACTTCCTCCTTTGCACTTGTTTCATGCATTCTTGCCTTCCTCCTTGCATTTGATAAAATCCTCTCCTTTATTCTTTCCGCTTCCTTAACTGCATGCGTTTCTATTTTTTCCGCCTCTTCCATGCCTCTCTTTTTTTCTTCTTCTATTATCTTCTTTGCTTCTTCTTCAGCCCTCGCTATTATTTCCTCTATTTCTCTCTCTGCTTCTTCTCTTATTCTTTCCATCAGTTTTTCCAGCGTCATAAGAAACCTATTCCTGTCATAAGCAAGATTGCAACAAGTAGTCCAAATATTGCCATCGTTTCAGCTGTTGCTGCATACATTATCCCACGAGCAGTTATCCCTGGATTTCTCGCTGTCCCAGCTATGGCTGAGGAGGCAATCATTCCCTGCATAATCGCGGATAATCCCGTAAAGCCAACTATCATTCCTATAAATATCGCTCCCTTGCCCATCAGTGGTGTGATTTCTCCCCCACCCGCAAGCAAGCCTCCGCCCATCATGAGCAATATCGCTGTAAGGAGCCCATAGATAGACTGTGTCATCGGAAGAAGCTGAAGTATTAGGGTTTTTCCAAAAAGCTCTGGTTTCTCAGCCACGACAGCAACCGCAGATACTCCTGTAAATGCTAATCCTATGGCTGATGCTATCCCTGTTATTGAGGCAGCTATCATGCATCCAACTATTATTTCGCTTTTTATGTCGTCTTCGCCCGCAGCCATCGCAAAGGGTGTTGCTAACAAAAACATTGCACAAACCACAAGCATTTTCCATTTCATTTTATTTCCTCCGTATACTTCCTTTTAATGCGAAAAGGTATAAATTTTTTACCCCCTCCTTCATAAAATCTGTTGAAAAACTCTACATACTGGAGGCGCAGGCTATGAATTCCTGCTCCAAGTGATTGCAGAATAATATTTGCAAAATGTGCTATAATAAGAACAATAGGGGTTAGGATAAATCCAACAAATGGAATAATTGTTGGAATAATCTCTCCAAAAATGTTTATTGTCATTGCCATTCCTGTTGTTGCTAATCCAAGAGCAAGTATTCTTGAATATGATAGCCAGTCGCCCATAAACCCTGTTATATCAAAAAATCCCATCGGTCCTTTTCTCTTGAATATAAAAATCAAGCCAATTATAGTAAAAATAATGGCAAGGTATAGTATCGCTCCTTCTATTTCCCATAAATGAAGAATTCTCTCACCTATAAGCAATCCCGCCCCAATTTCAAGAAGAATAAAAGATATATGCTCTTCAAAAATTTTATTTTTTCTCCCTCTTATTATGTTTTGATAGATTCCTAAAATTATGCCCAAATTAAGATGTATTAATCCTATTATTAAAGTTATTGACAAAATAAGGATGGGTTTGTGAATTGCATCAATTGGTAATTCTATTCCAAAAATATTTGCGCTGTAAAGCAATTTAGTTGTATCTTTATATATATAGCGGGATATAAAATCTCCAAAAAAGCTATTAAATATTAAACCCGTTATTATATTTCCTAATCCTACTATGGTCCCAACAATTGCCCAGCTCCTTATGGCTTCGCTTTTTTTAAATTTTATATATGCAAAAATAGAAAACAAGAATATAACAAGCCCGTAGCCTGCGTCGCCCAACATTAGGGAAAAGAACATTACGATTGATATCCCTATAAAAATGGTTGGATTTATTTCATTATATCTTGGTGTCGCAAAAAATTCGAGAAGCATCTCAAAAGTTTTTGCCCATCTTGGATTTTTAAGATGAACCGGTGGTTTTTCACTATCTCTGCTAACTTTTTCTATTTTTAAGTAAGAATTTCCATCTGTTACTTCCTCAACAATTTTCTCGATTTTTTCTGCATTCTCAGATAAACACCATCCTTCAATGAGATATGTATAGTTTGTCTTCCAGAATTTTTCATATATCTCTTTCCTCTCTTTTTCAATTTGCATTTCTTCTTTTATTGCAAGTAAATCAATTCTTCTTTCTTTATAAAGATTTGATAACCACTCTTCAATTTCTTTCTTTTCCCTCTTTTTTTCCTGAATTTCATTTCTTACTTTTTTTATAACTTCAGAAACCCTTCCTTCACCTTCAATATGTATTTCCTCAAAGTTTTTAATCTGAGAAATTTCTTTTTCAAGAGAGGAATGAGCAACTATAATCGCAACCCAAAGATTTTCCTTCTTTTTTCCTATTTTCTTATATTCAAAATATATTTCGTCATTAATTTTTAATGCTTCTATGTCAGTACATAAACCACATCTTACTATTGTATATTTAGTCTTTTTGAGCCATGAAATATCTATATCAAAAATAGATAAATATTCAAGTTTTTTTAATTTTTCTTCTAATTCTGAAATTTTTGCATCCAAATACTTTATTTCATTTTCCTTTGTAAGAACTTCATTTTCTATCTCTGAAAGAATTTCTTCCGCCTCCTTTATTTTTTCTTCCTCACTTTTACTTTTAACCTTCTTTTTTTCAAAATCCGTTGAAAAAAATCTTCTTTTTTCTTTATGATAATTCTTTAATATATCAATTATTCTGCTTATGCGTAATTCATATTTTGCAAAAATTTCTACATCAGGATGCATTCTTTCTTCTGAAATATCAAGCTCATTTATTCTTTCAATTTCAAGCAATCCCTCTTCATGTAGTTTTTTAACTAAACTGTTGCTATCCTTCCTTTGAATCATTATTGTAACCTTGTTCATGCTAGATGGAATTATCAACCTATCAACTCCTCAAATATTTTCTCGGCCAAATAATCTATTTTTTCTTTAGCTTTCTCCTTTATTATTTCCGCCTCTTTCCTACCCTCTTTTTCTATATCTTTTGCCTCTTTTTCAGATTCTTCTATTGCTTTTTTAATAATTTTTTCCGCTTCTGCCCTTGCTTTTTCAACTATTTTTTTCCTTTCTTTATCCCCTTTCTCTCTTGCTTTTTCTAAAATCCATCCAGCTTTTTTCTTTGCCTCTTCTATTCTTTCAATGCTTTCTCTCTCAAGTTCTTTAACTTTTTCAAGTTCTTCAATCATTCTCAAAAGGTTATTATAAACTAATATATAAATTTTTGAAGAATTCTGCTGTGTTGAACAATTAGTGGAAGCCATACTTCCACTAAATTTTGAAAAAAACTGGGCTTTTTACAAATTGATGAGCATGGTATAGAACACAAATTTCACTCCTGAGAAAAATGTTTCTTTAGCCTTTTGCTTTTGTGGAAGCATTTTCTCTTGTTTTGATGATTGGCTCTATTCCCTGCTTTTTTAGATAACTAAAATTCTTTCTGCTATCATAGGATTCATTTCCGTCATCCTCTCTATTTTTTTATTGCCAATGGTTCTC
>JACIWB010000049.1 GCA_014361245.1 Thermoplasmatales archaeon
GGCAACTATATGCAACATTCGATATTCCATATGAACAACGCCTTGATGTGCCAGATATAACCTTAAGCTTCAATGCACCAGAAGGAGGAGGATGGTATCGCTTCATAAGCATTGCCTATGATTGCCTGGGCAACATGGAAACACCTCCATATTATCATGGCACTTATGATGCTGAATGCTTCGTTGTGCTTGATAGAGAACCGCCAGAAATAACAAAAGAATATGGAGAGCCAAACATTGAAATAGAGCTTGATGGAGAAATTGGTCATGCAATAAGGAGCGATACACCGATATACCTCAATGCAACAGATATGCCAGAAGAGAACTATGTTGGACTGGATAAGATATACTGGAGCTTTGACGGTTCAATATGGCATGAATCAACAAGCTTCAATGGAGCTAGGTATGGAAGCATAAGCTTTACACCATCTCAATTTGGCTTAATTGAGGGTGAGATATATCACCTGTTCTTCAAAGCTACAGATATGCGCGGATTGACGAGTGAGGAAGGCAAGCAGAAATTCATAATCGACGATACCGCGCCAACAACAAGCATAATAATAGGCAACAATGAAACAATGCCATTTGATGTGACAGTAAATGCAGATGATGCGATTGCGGGAGTTAAATTAATCAAATTATACTTCAGATATAGTAGCGATGGCGAGAGCTGGAGCGATTGGATGGAATATGGAAATGCAACAGGCAATTATACATGGAGCTTTATCTACAAGCCAAGCGAATTCTGCTACTACAAACCTGGCTACTATCAGTTCTATGCATATGCAGAAGATAAACTAGGAAATGCAAAAGGTGCGCCAACAAATGAAGCAAGCTGTTATGTGCCACCGATAGAAGAGGATTTCAATGGAGATGGTAGGGTAAATGCTCTTGACTTATATTACATAATTATAAACTGGTTCAAGGATGAAACCAGTCCAGATTGGGAGGAAGTGCAGAGATATGATCTGGATGGCAGTGGAAGGATAGACGCGGGTGATATCTACAGGCTAATACTGAAATGGACTGGATAAAGAGGTGAAAACAAATGATGAAGAAAAATACAAGGAAAGGAATAATCCTCTTTTTCTCCTTTATTCTTTTATTCTCCTATTTTCCAAATATTTTAGCGGAGGAGACTGCAACAAAAATAGTATATGTTAATGATACTGAAGGAAATCCAATAGAAGATGCATATATAGAGATATACAATGAGGATTATTCTTATTATAATGTAAATTGGACAGATGAAAATGGATATGCAAGCTTTACAATGCCTCCAGGAGATTATACAATAGAAGTAACTAAAGAAGGGTTTGATCCATATACTCATACCTTTGCAATAAATGAAGGAGAAACCTTATACAATAACATTTCTCTAGAAGTAAATAATCCTCCTATTGCAAATGATGATTCCGCAAGTACACCTAGAAATATTAATGTTAAAATAGATGTTCTTTCAAATGACTATGATATAGATGGAGATGAATTAAATATCATATCTGTTTCAACACCATCTCATGGAACTGCTACAACAGATGGAGATTATGTTTATTATACTCCAGATCCAGATTATGATGGAGAAGATTCATTCACATATACAATATCTGATGGAGTTGCAACAAGTACTGCAACAGTTAATATAGATGTTTATGTACCAGAAATAAGTATAATACCTTCTCTTACAGTAGTTAATAAAAGCGAAGAATTCACCGTTGATATTGTAGTTGATGCAGAGAACATTTTAATTGTTCAATGTTATCTGGAATTCGATGCAACCCTCCTTGAAGCAATAAATGTTGAAAATGGAGAAATGTTCGATATTTTGTCGAGCAATGGGACAATAGATAATATGAATGGAAGGATAGATAATATTCTTGGTCTTTCTAATTCGTCAGTTAATGGAGGAGTTTTTGCAAAAATTACATTTAAAGCAAAAGATGCTGGAATTGCATATATAAATTTCATTCAAGAAGCAAACCTTGTTGTTGGAGAAGGCGGGAATTATTCTCTTATTTTCAACAATGCAAATGTTTGTATAGATATAAATCCTGCCAATTTATGGATTGAACCCTCATATAACATAACAAAAGATAAGACAACAGTTGATATATGGCTTGATACAAATGAGAGCGAAGTAGCTATTATTGGTTTTTATGTGGTTTTTGATAAAGAGATTTTTAGTACTCAAAATGTAACTAATGGCGGTTTATTTAGTAATTTTACCTACTTCCCAATAGATGATGGAGTAGGAGGAATAGTTGCATGGGAGTGGAATGGAACGATTTCAGTAGTGAATGGTTCAGGAGTTGTGGCAAAGATAGAGTTTGAGGCGATTAAAACAGGAGAAAGTGTTGTTAAAATTACAAATGTTGATAGTTTTCCATATCTTTGTTTCATTACACAGGATGCAATTCTTGAAGCGGATTTAACTCCACCAGAAACAACATTAACATTCGGAACGCCATATTATACTGATGGAACAAATCACTGGATAAATTCATCCACGCAAATAACATTAAATGCAACTGATGTAGGAAGCGGAGTAGATAAGATATATTATTATATTGATGATTTGCCCGCAATTGAATATACTGAGCCATTTACAGTTCCAGATGGTGAGCATACAATTTATTACTATGCAGTCGATAATGTTGGAAATGCTGAAGAAACAAATAGCATAGATGTAAAAGTAGATAATAGCCCACCAGTAACAACATTAACATTTGGAGAGCCATATTATACTGATGGAATACATCATTGGATAACTTCATCCACGCTAATAACATTAACTGCAACTGATGTAGGAAGCGGAGTAGATAAGATATATTATTATATTGATGATTTGCCCGCAATTGAATATACTGAGCCATTTACAATTTCAGATGAGTGTAATCATACAATTTATTACTATGCAGTCGATAACCTTGGAAATGCTGAAGAAACAAAGAGCATAGATGTAAAAGTAGATAATAGCCCGCCAGTAACAACATTAACATTTGGAGAGCCATATTATACTGATGGAACAAATCATTGGATAACTTCATCTACGGAAATAACATTAAATGCAGTAGATTATCCAGATTGTGCATCAGGAGTAGCAGGAATTTGGTATTCCTTCGATAATGTGAATTGGACTGAATATACTGGGCCATTTACAATATCAGAGGATTGTACAATCTATTATTATAGCATTGATAATTTAGGAAATGAGGAAGAGCATAATTCTCTAGTTGTTTATATTGATGAGACTCCACCTACAAGCTCTGCCACACTTGATGGCACACTAGGGGATAATAACTGGTATAGGAGCAATGTGATTGTTAACTTAACTGCAAATGATGAAGGAAGTGGAGTAGATAAGATATATTATAAGATTGGCACTGGTGCATGGATTGAATATACTGCTCCATTTACAGTTTCAAATGAGGGTCAAACAACAATTTATTATTATAGCATTGATAATTTAGAAAATAATGAAACAGAGAAAAATGTGAGCATGAAGATAGATAAAAGCCCACCATCTGCAAGCCATTCATTAGCTGGCACAATTGTTGATGGGAAATACACAACAGATGTAATCATAACCTTTACTGCTTCAGATACAGTTTCAGGCGTCAGAGAAATAAGGTACAAGGTAGATGGAACATCCTATACAATATATGGCTCATCTGGTAGCGATACAGTTTCATCTGAAGGAAACCATGTGGTGGAATATTATGCCTTAGATAATGCTGGCAATGTTGGCTCAACATCAACATTTTCATTTACAATCCAAAAGAATAAGCCACCTGTTGCAAACTTCACATATAGCCCACTTCAACCATATGATACAGATACAATAACATTTGCAGACCGCTCAACAGATGAAGATGGTGAAATAGTTAATTATACATGGGATTTCGGAGATGGCAACGAAAGCTACGCGCAGAACCCAACTCATAAATATGCGGATAATGGAACATATATAGTTAGATTAACTGTAAGGGATGATAGGAATGCAACAAGCTCAACCCAGCAAATAATAGAAGTAAGAAATAAGCCACCAACCGCATTAATTTCATATTCTCCAGATAAACCAAAACCAAAAGAAGATATTAACTTTACATCTCTCTCAACAGATGAAGATGGTGAAATAGTTAATTATACATGGGACTTCGGAGACGGAAACATAAGCCATGAGAGAAATCCAATTCATGCCTATGAAAAAGAAGGTACATATAATGTTACATTGATTGTAAGAGATAACGATGGCGATGCCGAAGAAAAAACAATACAGATAGAGGTAAAAGCTGAAAAAATAAATGTATGGCTATATCTACTAATAATAATAATCCTAATTATAATAGCAATAGCAGTATTTGCAATATGGAAGAGAAGAAGCAAAGGAGAAGAGAAAAAGCCAGAGAAGAAGGAAGAAAAGAAAACTGGAAAATAATCCCCTCCTTCTTTTTTATTTTGTGAAAATTTAAATAGAGTTTTATATTACATAATAAAGGTGGAAAAATGAAGAAAGAATTTATAATCTGCTCAATACTTGTTGTAGCATATTTAAATTTAGCGGTTGCAGATAGCAATCACACCATAGAAGTGGTGCCATCATCTCAAACAGTGAATCTGAATTCTTCATTTTCCGTAAAAATAAATATAACCCCTGCCTCTCCCATTTCATCGGCCGCTTGCAACATTACTTTTAACCCATCTGTGCTGAGGGCAAACAGCGTAACCAACGGTGGCATGTTCGAAACATGGCTCGGAGATTTAACCATCACCATAGACAATTCAGCTGGCAGGATAAGCTACATAATGGCGGTATCGAGCGCTACCCGGACGCAGGAAGGCACATTTGCAATAATAAACTTCACAGCAACAGGAACTGGCTCATCCTACATAAATATTGAAAACCCGATAGTTCATGGAACAACTGATTTAACAATTTTAAATGGAAGTGTAAATGTTACTCATGCTGACAGCACTCCTCCAAGCGTGCAGGTTATTTATCCAAATGGAGGAGAAATATTATATGTTGGAAACACTGAAAATATAAGATGGAATGCAACAGATGATCATGGAGTTAGCTCAATAAACATTTATTATTCAGCAAACAATGGAATAACATATAATCCAATAGTTATAGGAACTGAAAATGATGGAATTTATGAATGGCTCATACCGGATAATCCTTCAATAAATTGCAAAGTTAAGGTAGTTGCTTATGATTATGCAAGCAATTCAGCATATGATGAAAGCAATTCAGTTTTTGAAATAAGAAGAATTACCCCCACTCTTTCCTATAGCCCGTCATACTTTAATTTCAATCTTTTGCATAATGTAACTGCGGAATCAACACTTGAAATATGGAATAGTGGAAATGGTATTTTATATTACAATTTGAGCGAAACATGCACATGGCTATCCTTAAATGTAACAAGTGGATCATCATCTGGGGAGCATGATTATATAAAAATAACTGTAAATACAGCTGGCTTGAGCACTGGCGAATATTCCTGCAATATATCAATAACTTCAAATGGAGGAAGTGGAACAATTAGAGTAAATTTAACGGTGGTAGAATATGATAATATACCTCCTTCTATAAGTGATGTTGTTGCCACACCTCCACTGCAGGATGCTGGAAAATATGTCAGAATTTCATGTGTTGTTATAGATAATATAAATGTGAGCAATGTATTCTTAAACATAACATATCCAAATGAAGCATATGAAAATTTCAGCATAATAGAAAATAGAACAGGAAACATTTTCTTCAGCAATAGAACATACAGCATGATTGGCAACTATTCTTTCTTCATATATGCAATTGATTCATCGAATAATTCAAATAAATCTATATCCTATAATTTTGAGATAAGGGATTTAAGTGCTCCAGAAATAAAAAATATTTCATATCCATCTATGGGAAGTTTTGGAAGCAATTTAAATATTTCATGCGTTGTTACAGATAATATAAATGTAAGCAATGTATTCTTAAACATAACATATCCAAATGAAGCATATGAAAATTTCAGCATAATAGAAAATAGAAGCGGAAACATTTTCTTCTGCAATAGAACATACAGCATGATTGGAAACTATTCTTTCTTCATATATGCAATTGATTCATCAAATAACTCAAATAAATCCTCATCCTATAATTTTGAGATAAGGGATTTAAGTCCTCCATCAGTTGAGATAATATTCCCATCCGGAAATGAATTCTTATCTGGAAATGTTACAATAAGATGGGATGCGACAGATAACTATGATGGCACAAATCTAAAGATAACAATAAAATATAGCCCGAACGGCGGCGGACTCTGGATAAATATAGCGACCGATGAGGCAAATGATGGCTCATGCATATGGAATACAGCTGGCCTTGATGACGGAAGCAACTATGTTATAATGGTGATTGCACAAGATAACTCTCATAACTCTGGCTCTGCAATTTCTGGAAACTTTACAGTTGATAATACAAAGCCAAGTGTTAAAATAGATAGGCCAGAGAAAGGAAAGATGTATATATTTGATAGAGGAATCATTCCAATTATAGGAAAGGCGGTGGTAATAGGAAAAATAACAGTTGAAGTTACTGCAAGCGATATCTATGGAATGCAGAAGGTAGAATTTTACATAGATAATGTAAAGGAAAATGAAGATTACAGCTCACCATATTCATGGGTATGCGATGAAAAACTGATTTTAGCTCATACAATAAAAGTAATTGCATGTGATAAAGCTGGAAATAAAAATGAGGAAGAGGTTGAGGCAATATTCTTTAATCCCCTTTAAATAAGGAATCAAATTCTCCAGCATCTATCTTTTTTATTATTTCCTTGGCATTCATACCTTCAACAGTTATCTTCATAGATACACATGTCCCAACTATTTCCTTCGCTTTTTCCTTCAATGTCTTTCCAAGAATATCGTTCTTTTTCATCTTTGCAATTTCAACAACATCCTTCATTGTTATATTTCCAGCAATTTTATCTCCTCCTCCTTTTTCTAAATTTGCCTTTTTAAGAATAAGTGCAGATGCTGGGGGTGTGCCAACTTTAAGCTCGTATTTTTTTGTCTTCGGGTCAACGATTATTTTCACAGGCACTCTCATTCCTTTAAAATCCTTCGTCACTTCATTTATCCTATTCACCACTTCCACAACATTCACTCCCAGCGGCCCCAGTGCAGGCCCAATTGGTGGGCCAGGCGTCGCCTTTCCTCCTTCAACAAGAACTTCCACTTCATCCATATTCATTCCTCCTTTTTCTTTAGAACCCTTACCTGCTCACCTCTCACAGTAATTGGAATTGGAACCATTGCATCAAGAAGCTCGACTGTTATTTCTTCCTTAGCATCATCAACTCTTATTACCTTTGCTTTCTCTCCCTTAAAAGGACCGCTTACAAGCTCAACAATCATTCCTTCATCAATTTTTGCAACAGCAGATGGAGGGAATAGGAAATGCTCTATTTCTTCTATATTTACTTCCTTTTCAAGAACTTCTCTTGCATATCTCATATTTCTTACAATTCTTTTTATAACATCTATATCCTCACTTTCAACAAATATATAGCCACGCAGTTCTTTTGGAGCAACAAGAGCATATATTTTTCCACTTCTTTTACTCGCTTTTTCAAGCAAATTTAGAACATTTTCTTCCTGTCCAACCTGTGTTTTTACCGCAAATATTGGCATCTTATAACCCTATTTTTTCAGCAATCCATGGGGCGACAACTGTTGCAAGTATCATTATTATAAAGCCAATAAATCCAATCAAAAATATTCCAATTGCTGTTAATTGAGATGTCTTCATATATTCATCTTCATCAGGATGGGATGCAAGCTGTAAAACCCTTCCATACTTGCCCTTTCCCAATCTGCCAAGCATTTCTTCTATTTTCTTCTGTTTTTCTAAGGATTTTTCTATGATATTCATATTATCTTATCATATCTATTCCAAATGGCTTCTCCTCTTCCTTGCCTGGCCCGTATATCTGCTTTGATTTTACTCCAGTTAAAACAATCATTACTTTTACTGTTCCCTTAAGGTTCTGGTCTATTCCTGCTCCCCATATTATTACTGCATCTGGATTTATCCTTGAATAAACTTCCTCAACAACTCCCTCCGCCTCCTTTATTGTCATGTCCTCGCCGCCTATAACATTTATAAGCGCTCCTGTTGCATCGCTTATATCCACTTCAAGCAAAGGCGAAGACAATGCTTCATTTACTGCATCTATGCATCTGTTATCACTATCAGATTCACCGAGTCCTATCATTGCAACTCCGCCCCTCTTCATTATTGTTCTAAGGTCAGCAAAATCAACATTTACTAGGCCTGGCTTTGTAATCATTTCTGTAATTCCCTTTATGCTCCTCATTAATATTTCATCCGCTACCTTAAATGCTTTATTCAGTGGCAATCTCGGAACAAG
>JACIWB010000050.1 GCA_014361245.1 Thermoplasmatales archaeon
GCAAGATTTAAATTTGATTGAAATCTTACAAATAATGTAAATAATAAGTGTGGATTGTTACAGGAAAATATTGTTTTATAAGGTTTGGGGATGTGCCGCCTAAAATTCATCTCTTGACAAAAAAATAAAAGGTGAATTTATGGACAAAACAACAAAAGCCCTTTTTGTAGCCTGTTTTGTCCTAGCAACAGCCCTAGGATTCACCACAGGACCACTCCTCCAAGAAAAACCAATCCTCCCATCCAAAACCACAAAAAATACAACAATCACGACTAACAAAACTACAAGTAATCCAGGCAATACCGGCACTGAACCAGGGAATGAGTGGAACGTGTCATTCTGTCCGTATTGTGGCGCTCCACTCCGCTGCGTGGACGAAGTACCTTATTTAATAGATGCAAATGGGATAATGCACGGACACATCTACCGCGTCTACGAATGCGGACACCGCGTTTATATGGGTGAAAAGACATGGCGCTTCTACAACATGAAGCCAGAATACCAAGAATACTACCGAGAATATGTAAAAGAAAGAGGTGGTGAAGTCTACTATTAAACCTGACCAGATCCAAGGCCACCAAAAAAAGTCTCCATTTAAATGGAGAATTTATCAAGGCAAATGAGCTATTACGTTTAATATTTAGGGCATCTGTTGGAAATCACAAGTTAAAAGAAGAAAGAATCGCTAAAATCTTGGAAAAGTCCTCAAAATTTTTATCATGATGCTTCTATTCTCAACAATGCCTTCCACTTTCATGCACCATACATGGATTGGAAACAAAGAACTTTAAAGTTACTTAAAAGTAGGAGTAGTTATGTCAAAGCCAGATTTTTTTCGGACAATTCTTTATCTGATTAAGTGACACATATGTAGTAGTTATGACCATTATTTCCACATTGGTATGTTGATGTTAATATAGTACAGAAAGAGGGAGGGGAATGTCTAAGGGGTTTGAAGAATTTAATATAATCAAATTGGATTTTAAAAATGAAGTGAAGAAAATAACTGGAGAAGAGAAAAAGTTCCCGAAATATACAACCCAGATTATCAATTTAGCTAATCAAAATGCTCAAGGCACGAGACCTAAGGTTGTTGGCCAGTTATCGGAACTGATACAGCAATGTCCTGATAAAAGTTATGAAGGTTGGCGAAGATGGTATTTGGAACGTTATCCTGATGCTATTGAAAAGGCAACAAAGAAAATTAGTCGGATGATAGAAAAGATGAAAGAGGCAATGGATTTAATAGATGAAAAGATGGTTAGGGAATGGGTAGAAGACTTGGTCATAACAAAAACTGCAAAGGGCCTAATAATCCAGGAGATTATTCTAAAGACTCTTGCAGATTCTGTAGGTTGCAAATGGCGTTTAGCAACACCAGAAGAAGAAAGTAAAAATATTGATGGATTTATCGGATCCACACCAATTTCTATTAAACCAATAACTTATAGATCAAAAAAGCCAACAGTAAGAGAAGAAATAGATGTTGAGATGATCTTCTATAAAGAAACTGACAGGTACCTTTATATTTACCATAACTTAGATCTCGATTAATTTGGCCTGCACCCGCTTTTTATAGGTTTTTTCTATATCTAATGCGCTTATTTCTTTATAATGGACTTCTAAAGTGTTATCATCTCTTTTTTTATAATTTTTCATTAAATATAATCGAATATTTCGCTCTTGGCCCGTTACAACCCTAAACCCATAATTCACCGATAAATATTTTCCACCTTTTTCTTTGACAAAATCCATATGCTTCCTTATACGCTCCATGACAACTTCTTTGGCAAACTTTATAGTTTCAGCTATTCTTGACTCTATCAACTCCTTGAAGTTAGGATCGATCTCATAACCTATAGAATTTCTCCCCGTACAAGCCGCTGCAGCCGTAGTGGTCCCTGTACCTAAAAAAGGATCTAAAACCCAATCTCCAATTATTGAATACATGTTTATTAACCTGTAGGCAAGTTCAAATGGATATGCCGCAGCTCTTTCCCTTAAACCCTTATGGTTTAGCTTTTGTGAAACACCGGTTAGATCTGTCCATACATCCGAGAACCACTTGTTCCGCTCTTCCCAGAAGTATGCGCTCTCTCTCCTTCTTTCCTTTTCCTCTTCTGTTTTGAATTGGCGAGGCCCATCCTTTCGGAATATTAATATGTATTCGTGTTCATGGGTTACATAAGCATTTGGTGGTAGCATCCCAGAACCCATAAATTTTGTTGGCTTATTTGACTGCTTCCTCCAAATTATAAATGGCAAAACCTGATACCCAAGACTTTCTGAAAAGAAACTGATTATCCGGCTATGGTTAGGATACAATCTGAACTCGTCTCCAACTTTCCTTGTTGCATCACCAATATTTATGCAGACAATACCCCCAGGAGCCATGACTCTATCCACTTCAATCCAGACCTTGTCTAATTCTTGGTGCATTAACTGATAAGCTTTTGGGCCATTACCCTCTTTTATCAGATCTTTGATTTTTGTGTTTAGTTTGGAGAAGAGTTTGTCCCACATTTCAATCATAGGATAAGGTGGTGATGTGACAACGAGGTTTATAGTTTCATCTGAGACTTCCCTCATGTTATTTGCATTTTTAAAATAAATTTTATGGATTGTTTTTTTCATGCTCTTGTTCCTCTTTCTTTTTTGCTATTGAAGAAATGAATGATTTTTCGGCTAACCAAGCTAAAATGATATTTCTAACGATATCGGCGTCTTTTTCTCCGAATTCGCCCCTCAATTTTTCTATTAGGTTCCATTGGCTTTTATTAAAAGTAACTTGAACTCTCTTCTTATGATCAGTCATATGAGACACACCAAGTACACATATGAAACATTTAATATATAAAAGTTTTCACATGAAATACTAATTGTAAATTATTCTTTATTTTCTTGAAAAGTCTCTTGGGGAAAATAATTCTAGGATAAAATTATTTTTTTTGCTGGACTACTTTTAGGTCAATCCTTAGGTGCTTCTATTGCTTTTCTTTTGGTTAATTTTTCTAGATGATCTCTAGTATGCTCCTGTTTTGTAGTCTTTCTACTTCGTTTTGCAGGTGGCTGACTTCCTTTTCTCTTTTTTTGAACACCTCTTGTAAGTGTTTATGTTCATTTTTTAATTTTTCATAGTCTGCCTGTAATTGGCTTAATTGATTTGTTAGTTTTCTGTTTTCTTCTATTATTTTACTGTATTTTTCCTGGTTTTCTACAAGTTTTTGGAATTGGATTTTTGGGATTATGCACACTTTCTCCTCGCATTCAAAGGCCTGCAATTCCACGTCTTCTTTTCTTAGGTTTATGGTGTATTGTTTTGTGGTGTATTGGCGATCATTGCGCTTGTATTTGCGCTCATAACATTTGATCATGGACTCTAAGAATTTCATATTGTAGTCTATTGTAGATTATGAGTAGTCTACTGTATACTATCTTAGTGGTTATTGTAGCTACTGTAATCTATTAGCATGTTACAATAGTCTATTGTAGAAAAAATAAATTAATTTGGAAGGTGAGAGTACTTTTTGTAGTGGATTTTTTAGTGTGGTGGTTGCTATGCTCTATTTAATATGTGACAAATGTAACGTTTACTATGAAATTGAAGATGGGGGTGTAAAATGATTGAAGGCATTGTAAGAAGTGAAAAAATAGGTTATCGTATTGATGCGCCAGCAACTTTTGAATACGTATGGGATCAGATGATTCTTTTACAAACTCAAGAAAACGTGAAGAGAATTCTAAAGGAGGCAATTGAAAACAAATTTTATGGTATAAATTTAGACCGAATCCGTAAAGAAAGGAAAAAATTGAAGAAAACGAAAAAAGGAATGCCTAAAAAATTTATAAATGGACGTAATATAGAAACTGCTGCTTCTAAAGTAGTTACTTTTATGAGGCAAGCCTATGAATATTACCGCTCTGCAAGAGAAGCAGGATTCTTGACAAAGCCCGTACTATTGTATTATGGTATGGTCAGTTTATCAAAAGCATTAATTGATTCGACATATATAATATCAAAGCCGGTTAAAAGTCATGGCTTGCGGATAGTTTATGATGATGGAAAGCCACTTTTGAGGGTTGAGGTGGAGAGGAATGGTGAGTTTCAAACTTTTAGAGACACTTATATCAGTGATACAACCCTCTATACTTTTAAAGAGAATAAACTAAATTTTGATTTAAAAGAATTGTTATCCGTCATTCCAGGAATCGCCAATGAATGGAGAATCACATACGAAAGCAGAGAAAATCCTAAAGAGTTTAGAACGACTGGTATTCTCGCATCTCATAAAAGAGAATTAGATGATATTACCGCCAAATATACTTTCAAAGTGTATCGAAATAAAAGAGATCTAAGAGAATTACAGGAGAAATTTAATGTTCATGTAATTGACGCCCATTTTTTGGCAATGTATATATTGTGTACTCTTGCACGGTACTACCCACAAAGATGGCAAAAAATCATAGAAAATTCAAAAGAAGCATTTTTAATAAAAGCTTTTTTAACACGCTCTGAGCGAGATTTTCCAGTATTAATATATAGCGAAATAACAGGAATGGAAACCCACTTCCTACCCTTCGCCCGTATGGTTGGATAAGTAGACTAAATTTTGGCTTCAGTGCAGAATCCAAGTCATAAAAATCAACTCTGGTTCATGGTCTAGGTCAGTTGACATACAAATTCTTTAAACTTATGTAGCAAATCATAAGGTGCAGAAAGATTAACACTTATTATTAGAACTAACAACATATTTAAAAAAATAGTGCATAAATGAAACTAAACAAATATTAGTACCAGGGTTTATCATGATCCTTCCCAGAATAGAAGAAAGAACTCTTTATCCCCCAATAATAAGTTATTTACAAGAACTTGGTTTTGAAGCAATAGGGGAAACCAGGGTCGCTAGAAAACAACCTGACATATTATTTAGTTTGGATAAAGTTTCTTTTGTAATTGAGATTAAAATAGGGAGACCTGATATTGGATTAAAAGCTGTTGCACAAGCCCATGATTATGCTAAAAAGTTAGGAACACAAAATATAATAATACTTATTTATCCAGAAGAGTACAGGGATCAGGCAATTTTTGATGAAAGCATTGTAACCAGGGTTGCATTAGAAAAAGAGATTTCGGCTTTGGTTTTAACGGATTATTGGACTGAGAGTCTTGTTATAAAACCAATTGAACTTTTTAAATCTCTAAAAGATAAAATTATTTCTAAGAAGGTTAAAGTTGAATTCAATACTGTAGTCGAGTTGATAAAAAGTTATGTTAAAGATCTTAGTGACATAATCTACCAAATAGAAATGGATGAATTGGTTTCAGAAGTTGTAAATAAATTAGACCTGTTTTCTTCAATTGGCGAAATAAAAGACGAAGAAGCAGCTAAAAGACAAGTTAAGATTCTGGCTTCTTATCTGTTGTTTAATCAGCTCCTCTTTTACCACATTTTCAAAAGGAAAACCAAAGATGAGAGGTTACCGGAACTAGAAAAAATAGAGAGTGTCAAAGAACTACAAAATTATTTCGACCAGATTACAAACATAAACTACAGATCCATTTATAAAATCAATATTTTAGGTCATGTCCCCAATAAGGAGGCTGTTATCAACACCCTAAATGAATTAATAGAAGCGATAAAATTATTGAGAGCAGAACATATAACCCATGATCTATCAGGCAGATTCTTCCATGATCTAATCCCATCAGAGGTTAGAAAAATCTTAGCAGCTTTCTATACACATCCCATCGCAGCGGAAATATTAGCCGGTTTAACTATAAATTCCTGGAATGAAAAAGTTATAGATCCAGCCTGTGGATCAGGCACACTGCTAGTCTCTGCCTATAAAAGAAAACAAAAACTCTACCAAGAATTATATGGTTATACAGATTTTAATGAAATGCATAGGAGATTTATTGAAGAAGATCTCACAGGAATCGACATAATGCCATTTGCCGCACATCTTACCACAATAAATCTATCAACCCAAAATATAGAACAGGAGACCAATGTCGTTAGAATTTCGACGAAAGATTCTTTAAAATTAATTGAAGGACTAATAAGGAAAGAATTTAAAGATAAAGGCATAAAAGTTTCCCCTTATACAGCTACCATACAAGAGACTTTTCTTGGAGCTTCTAGCCAGAAAGAGAGTGAAGGTGCGATATCTCCAGAGGGAAGAGGAGAAGAATTTTATTTAGAACCTGTTGATGTTGTGATAATGAATCCACCCTTTACTGATAGAGAAAAAATGCCAGAAGACATGAGAAAAGAACTGGAAAATAATAGGTTGGGGAAGACTTGTGGACACCAGGTTAACCTCTGGGGTTATTTCCTGGCGCTTTGTGACTACCTCCTTAAACCGGGCGGACGCATCGGTGTTGTAATCCCAATAAATATATTCCGAGGTGGAGCTACGGAAAAAATAAGAAAACATTTAGTTGAAAATTATAAGATTGAATATGTTGTCAAAGCCGGAAAAAATGTTGCCTTTTCGGAAAATGCGAAGTTTAGGGATGTATTATTAATCGCGAAGAAGAAAAGGCCGTCCGATAAGGGTAAAGTTCGATTCGTTATTTTAAATGAGGATATTCATGAATTAGCATATCAAGAGGTTGGAAAAATTGTTAAACACATAAAGGGAGAGCCAGTTATTCCAGATAAAGACTTGGATATTATCGACTATGAGTACAATTCCCTCAAAGAAAACATAGATAACCTGATGCTACTCTTTGGCCCCGCAAGCACCAAATCAGCGCAAATTTTAAGTAATTTCCTTTCAACCACCCAAAAATATGCCGGGCAATTGTTAAGAAAGCTAAATGGATCAGAGATCGTAGAAGGTTTCCATTCTTCTCCTCGTGGTCTTTCTCAAATGGCGTTCATAACTAACCCTTTAAAGGAGAATAGAATAAGAAATGCTTTTTTAATACTAAAAAGAGAGGATGATGACTTTGCAGAATTTTATATAAAAGATTATCCTGATAAGACATTTAAGATTGAAAAATCAAAATTAGCCCCTGCTTTAAGAACGGTAACTGATATTAACAAATTTGATATATTAAATGTGGATTACATAATCACTGACAAATTTAAAGGGTGGAAAACTGTCCTAAAATTTTCTAAATTCAAAGACAAAGAAAACTTCACTTACGATATCATCAAGAGGAAGATGAAAAAGGCATGTATGGTTATCGCTCGTAGATTCAGGCCAAATTCCAAAAATACATATTTTTTTGCATTTTGTTCAGACAAAAAATTTATAGGTTCCGATGCATTCAAGTATATTTTATTAAAAGATTTTGTCGCCAAAATTAACACTCTATTTTTGAATTCAGTTTTAGGGATAATTAATTTGACTTTGTTACGAGGACAAACTACGGAAGGTTACACAGACATGAGGGAGTCAGATTTAATTCTTTTCGATATAATTGATGTAGAACTTTTGAGTGAAGAGCAGAAAAAAGAGTTGCTTAAATTATATGATGAATTAAAGGATTGTGAATTCCCCTCATTATTAGAACAGTTCAAAGAAAGATTTTGGGCACGAGTTGAATTAGATAAGAGATTGTTGCAAATTCTTGGAGTGCCAAAAAGAGAAATTAATATTTGGCTCCCAAAAGTTTACGATACGATAGTAGCTGAACTATCACAGAATTAATCAGCTTTACTTTTTATCTTTGGATCCTTCTATTGCCTTTCTTTTAGTCAATTTTTCCAGATGATTTCGAATATGCTTCTGTTTTGTAATCTTTCTACTTCATTTTCTAAGTGGCTGATTCGTTTTTCCCTTTTTTTGAACACTTCCTGTAAATGTCTGTGTTCATTTTTTAATTTTTCATAGTCTGCCTGTAATTGGCTTAATTGATTTGTTAGTTTTCTGTTTTCTTCTATTATTTTCCTGTATTTTTCATGGTTTTCTACAAGTTTTTGGGATTATGCAAACTTTCTCCTCGCATTCAAAGGCCTGCGATTCCACGTCTTCTTTTCTTAGGTTTATGGTGTATTGTTTTGTGGTGTATTGGCGATCATTGCGCTTGTATTTGCGCTCATAACATTTAATCATAGACTCTAAAAATTTCATATTGTAGTCTATTGTAGATTACTGGTAGTCTATTGTAGTCTATTGTAGTCTATTGGCATGTTACAATAATCTATTGTAGAAAAAATAAATTAATTTGGAAGGCGAGAATATTTTTTTGTAGTTGATTTTTTAGTGTGGTGGGGGGTTGTTATGCCCTATTTAATATGTGACAAATGTAACGTTTACTATGAAATTGAAGATGAGGAGGAGATATTCGAATTTTGTGAATGTGGAAACAGACTCAAGTATTATGAGAGCCTAGAGGAGTACTATGAAGAAATAG
>JACIWB010000051.1 GCA_014361245.1 Thermoplasmatales archaeon
ATTTAGTGGAGAAAAAAGATATTCGTTAATACTAATCCACAAGGAGAACTGATAAGTTAAAGGATCCTTATAAGGCCAAAATGTGACTAACTATTAGTCGCTCACCCCAACATTAAATAATATAACAAGATAAATTATTAATATTAAACGCTTCGGATAAAATGTTTATCAATCAAAAAAAAACAGTATATAGGGGAGTTATAAGAATGCCTCCGTTGAATATCATTTCGATGATGGAAGATGTCACTTTTATAATACCAGCTTATAACGAGGAAAAGTCAATAGGACCTCTAGTTACGAGGATAAATGAATTATACCCAGAAACCAATATCATAGTTGTCGATAATAATTCATCTGATAGGACAGCTGAAATTGCAGAAAAAAAAGGTGCCCTTGTATTAGAAGAAAAAAACCAAGGCAAAGCTAATGCCATCTTTAAAGGCTTTAAGCATCTTGAAACAGAATATGCGATTATGATGGATGCTGACGGAACCTACCCCCCAGAAGATTCAATCAAACTCATAAAATTACTTAAAAAAGAAAATGCAGATGTTGCACTAGGATCAAGACTAAAAGGTAAAAGAGAAGACGGTGCAATATCCAAGACCAACTTAATTGGCAATTTTATCTTGAGCTTAATAGCCAGCATACTCTACCAAAAAATTAGTGATATTTGTACAGGCCATTGGGCCTTCACAAGAAGGGCGATCCAACACATTTTAGAAGAAGAGCTAAATTATCCTGGGTTTGAACTTGAAGCTGAAATGTTCTCCAAATTTTCAAAGGCGGGATTCAAGATCGTTGAAGTCCCAATATCATATAAAAGGCGGAAGACTGAACCGAAGCTTTCATCAATTAAAGACGGTTTCAAAATTTTTAAAACACTTATCATTGAAAAAATAAGATGAAAGACGGTGATTTTAGTGAAAATAGCATTCATTTATGATGGAGCATACCCATGGAACAAGGGAGGGGCGGAAAAAAGACTTTATGAGATTGGAAGGCGCCTTGCAGAAAGGGGTCATGAAGTCCATTGGTATTGTGTGGGTTGGTGGCTGCCCCAGGAAGAAAAAAGGGACATCGAATTTGACGGTATAGAATATCATGGTGTCTGCAGGCCATTACAATTATATGTAGATGGTAGAAGATCCATAAAAGCAGCGCTTAAGTTTTCTATAAGCTTGATAGGGCCTCTCCTACAAGAGGAATTTGATGTAATAGACTGTCAGAATTTCCCATATTTTTCATGTTTTTCTGGGAAATTTACTTCCATCATTAATAAAAGTAATTTCATTATCACTGTTTTGGAATATTGGGGGGATTATTGGTATGAATATCTCGGTAAAATAGGAGTGTTTGGTAAAATAATAGAGAAATTAACCTTCAGATTATCTAAAAATGTTATAACGATTTCTAATCAAGTTAAAAATGATTTAAGTTTTTATGATGGCTCCGTATATGTGATACCTGATGGTGTGCCTTTTGACACGATATCTAATGTTAAACCTTCAATGGAAAAATCTGATGTGATATTTGTAGGCCGCTTAATTAAGCATAAAAATGTTGATATTCTTTTAAAAGCGTTGAATCTTATAAAAAAGGAAGGTTTAAATATAAGATGTTTTATTATTGGTGATGGTCCTGAAAGGAAAAATTTAGAAAAGCTTACAAAAAAGTTGGATCTTAGAGAAAATGTCAGATTTCTTCATAAAGTTTCTAGGGATGATGATGTTTATGCTTATATGAAGTCTTCAAAAGTTTTTGTTTTTCCTTCAACTAGAGAGGGCGCAGCTCTTGTCACACTAGAAGCTAATGCAGCCGGTTTGCCGGTGATTACAATCGACCATCCATTAAATGCGAGTCGAGAGCTTATAAATAATAAAAATGGCATGCTTTCTGATTTATCCCCTTATGATTTGAAGGATAAAATAATTTTCATGCTCAATCACTATGAAGATTTTAAAGATGAGTGTATAAGTTTTGCAAAGGATTATACTTGGGATAACATTGCAAAATTAACAGAAAGGGTATACAAGGAGGTTTTAAAATGAAAAGTGCACTTATAACAGGCATCACGGGACAGGACGGAGCATATTTGGCTAATTTTCTTATAAAAAAAGGATATGAGGTTTATGGTATTTATAGGAGGCTTTCAACTCCAAATTTTTGGAGGCTCCAATACCTCGAAGTTTTTGATGAAGTAAATCTTATACCAGCAGATCTTACAGATGAATTCTCACTATTAGAAGCTCTTAAAATAGCAGACCCTGATGAAGTATATCATCTTGCAGCTCAAAGTTTTGTTGGAACATCCTTTGAACAACCTACAAGTACAGCCTATGTCACTGGCGTTGCAGTAACAAGCATGCTCGAAGCTATAAGGCATTACAATCCAGAAATAAAATTTTATCAAGCATCTAGCAGTGAAATTTATGGTGAAGGACACACCAAAATCTTAAATGAAGAATCGCCTTTTAAGCCTTCAAGTCCTTATGCGGCAGCTAAACTTTATGGTTATTGGATGACAAGGATATATCGCGAAGGCTATGACATGTTCAGTTGTAATGGCATCCTCTTCAATCATGAAAGTCCGCTTAGAGGTCTTGAGTTTGTAACAAGGAAAATTTCAAATGCTGTTGCAAAAATATCACTTGGACTAGCAGAGGAACTTCGTCTCGGAAACCTTGAAGCAAGAAGGGATTGGGGATATGCACCAGATTACATTGAAGCAATGTATATGATGCTCCAACACAATGAACCAGACGATTTCGTAATAGCCACAAGAGAAACACATACAGTTAAAGAATTTTGCGAAAAGGCCTTCGATGAAGTTGGTCTGGATTGGCAGGAATATGTTAAAATAGACAAAAGGTTTTTGAGGCCAGTGGATGTCAATTTTCTCTGTGGAGATTATTCCAAAGCAAAGGAAAAGTTAGGCTGGAAACCACGTGTAAAATTTGATAAATTAGTTAAGATCATGGTCCATGAAGATCTTGAACGATGGGAAAGATGGCAAGAAGGTGAGAAGTTCCCGTGGGATGCGCCAAATTATCCAGATGAAACCAAATTAATTACAAGGTCGCTGAGATTATGATACCAGTCCTTGAACCATCCATAGGAAAAGAAGAAATAGAGAATGTTTTAGAGGCTGTGAAGAGTGGATGGGTGAGTTCAAAAGGGGAATTCATAGAAAAATTCGAAAAAGAATTTGCAGACTATCATGGGGTCAAAGAGGCTGTTAGCACGTCAAATGGGACAACCGCATTGCACCTTGCCCTGGAATCCCTTGGAATAAAAAAAGGTGACGAAGTCATTGTACCTGTTTTAACATTCGCAGCCACTGCCAATGCTGTTATTTATTGTAATGCAAAACCCGTATTTGTTGACGTCCATCCAGAATATTGGTGCATAGATCCCAGGAAAATTGAGGACAAAATTACAGAGAACACCCGTGCAATAATACCAGTACACCTCTATGGCCACCCTTGTAACATGGATTGGATTATGGATATTGCAGAAGACCATGAACTTTATGTTATCGAAGATGTTGCAGAAGCTCATGGAGCAAAATATAAAAATAAGAAGGTAGGAACATTCGGTGATATCTCATGTTTTTCATTTTATGGGAACAAAATAATAACAACTGGTGAAGGTGGAATGTGCATAACTAATAACGAAGAACTCGCAAGTGAAATGAGAATACTCCGCGACCATGGCATGAGACCAGATAAAAAATATTGGCACGATAAAATAGGGTTCAATTATAGGATGACTAACTTGCAAGCGGCTCTAGGAGTTGCGCAATTAAAAAAGCTTGATAAATTCATAAATAAAAAAAGAAAAATAGCAAAAATTTACAAAAAAAACCTATACGTATTCCAAGAAAAAAAGAAGGTCGAATTACACCCAGAAATGTCATGGGCAAAATGCGTATACTGGACCTATTCAATACTCCTAAAAAATAAACCCAGAGATGACCTCATCAAATACCTTTATCATAGAGGTGTTGACACAAGACCGTTCTTTTATCCCTTAAATATAATGCCACCACACAAAAAAGAAGAAAAGCATCCTAATGCTTACAAAATTTCAAAAGAAGGCATCAATCTGCCCTCCAGCGTAAATATCAATGAAGAAACAATAGTTCATATCTGCAATTTAATCGAGGAGTTTATTAAATGAAGATAGCATTTATTCATCATACCTTAGTAATAGGCAGTGGAATCGACACAGTAATATGGGAATTGGCACATAGGCTTAAAGGAGAGCATGATGTTAAGATATTCACATTTCTCAACGAGTATCCTAGTGGACTTGTAAAGGTTGTGAATATCCCATTTAACGAAAACAAGGTTATTAACAGTGTTTTTTCACCTTTTTTACCGAACTCTTATAAATTGAGAGGTTTAATTAAAGAATTTGACGTTGTTAATGTCCATCATTATCCTGCAAATTTTTTCCCCTTTTTCCCTAAAAAACTTGAAACATTTAACATTGTCACAGAATGGAGCGGTCCCCCACTAAGTTTACTCAAAAATTTAAGCTTAAAAGAAAAATTTTACATTAAATTTATCATGGCAATGAATAAATACGCCGCTCTTCGCGCTGATGACTTAATAGCCCCCTGTGATTTTGTTAAAAAATGGATAAAAGACAATTATGGTCTTGATTCACGGAAAATATATCTTGATGGAATAAATTTTGATTATTTCAACTTTAAAAAGTATAAAAAGGAAAAAATTGACTTTGGGGGGCCTATCATACTCTATGTGGGACGCATCGCACCTAACAAAAACATTGATATTTTAATAGAATCATTTGAAACCGTGAAAAGGGAACTTGAAGATTCAAAATTGGTTATTGTCGGACGAAAAACATTCCCAGAATACTACAAGAAGCTCAAAAACTTTTTAAAAAAAAGAAAACTTGAAGAGAGTGTTATATTCACCGGAGAAGTTAGTTGGGACGACCTACCACTCTATTATGCATCTTGTGATGTTTTTGCAACATGTTCAGCTTGGGAAGGTTTCCTACGTGCCGAGGCATTCGCAATGAAAAAACCAATGGTAGCATTCGATGCGGGAGCCAATAAAGAAACAATAAAAGATGGCATTAACGGATTCTTAGTTAAAGAAAAGAGCCCGGAAGCATTTGCAAATGCACTCATAAAAATACTTGAAGATAATAATCTAAGGAAAAAAATGGGAAAGAATGGATACAAATGGGCAAAAGAAAACCTAGATTTTGATGTGATCGCGAAAAACTTTTCCAAGTATATTACGGAGGTCACCAATTGAAAATAAGGCTTCTGGAATTCAAAGACATTAGAGCCATTACAAGATTATATATGTCCCTCAACGAAGAAGAAAGATTGTTATTTCACCCATTCCCTTTCAATTATTTTATAGCATTTCTAATTTTTTTGTATTTTGCACTTTCCAATAAAATTTATAAAATTACAGGATTCATAACAAGATATACCATCATATCATTTATATGTTATAAAAAAGAAACAATGGCCGGCTTAGCGTTTATATCAAAAATAGAAATTACAGATGGTCGCAAAGTGGCTGGGAATTTTGGTATTGTAATAAGAAGGGAATTTAGAAGTCAGGGATTAGGAAAAAAATTGGCTACAAAGATTATTGAGTTCTGCAAAAATGAAAGAATCCAAAAAATCCATCTTACAGTAATGGCACACAATAAACCCGCACTAAATTTTTATAAAAAATTAGGATTCAAAATTAAAAAACGTCATGAAAAAAGAGAAAAATGGAAAAATAAATATTATTCCGACTATGACATGACATTAAACCTTTGATCATCAAAAAATAATCATAGAAAAACTAAGCAAGAAAAGTCCATGAAAGACTCCTATTGCGATACCGGTGATACAATGAAAATATGTTTCATTACGAGTTTATATCCGCCTATTGCCTTTGGGGGCGCTACTGGAGTTGCCCAAATGGAAGCAGAGTACCTTACAAATAAGGGAAACAGAGTCTTTGTGATAACGACAAGTCCAGATAAAAGCTACCATATTGAATGGATAAACAATGTCAAAGTTTACAGATTACCCCCATCTAATATTTACACCTTCTATGAAAATTTTAAAAACCAGAACCTCCACGGATTACCTTCAAAGATTTTATGGCATATAATCGACACATTTAATTTTAAAATCGCAAACAAGGTTAGAGAAATTATCAATAAAGAAAAACCTGATATAATCCATGTACACAATTTTAAAGGACTTTCAACTATCTTCTTCAATAAAATCAAAGCTCCTATCGTTTTTACTGCACACGATTACAGTATATTATGTCCCAAGGCCAATCTCTTAAGATCTGATGATACAATATGCAAAAAAAAGCTGCTCCCTTGCTCTGTGTATACTATTATTAATAGGGCTCTTTTAGATAATAAAATAGACGTTGTAATATCCCCATCAGAGTTTCTAATCGGCAAATTTAAAGAAAATGGTTTATTTAAAAAAGCCAAATTAATTAGTCTCCCCAATCCCATAAAATTAAATAAAAGGAGATCACCTCCTAAATTTTATGACAAGCTCAGAATATTATATGTTGGAGAACTAAGTAAATCTAAAGGTTTACATGTCCTAATAAAAGCTTTCAAGAAAATCAGCAATGCAACCCTTCATATTTATGGAAAAGGAAAAGATGAGAATTATTTCAAGAAAATGGCAAAAAATAATGAAGACATGATTTTCCATGGATATGCCAATGGATTTGAAGAGTTAAAAGAAGCTTATGAAAGAGCAAATGTCACGGTCGTGCCATCAATATGGTATGAAGTTTTTGGGATGATTATCATTGAGAGTTTTGTGTGTTCAACGCCTGTAGTTGCAAGTAGGATTGGGGGGATACCAGAACTTGTCAGAGATGGTTATAATGGTTTTTTATTTGAACCTGGAAATGTGGATGAACTTGCAGATATATTAAATGAGATTTCAGGAAATCCAAGGATTCTCAGGAAATTGGAGAAGGGAGCACGCGAATCAAGTAAAAAATATGATATAAAAGAACATATAAACAAATTGGAGGAAATTTATAGGAGCTTAACAGGAAAAAATCACAAAAGAACCAAATAAAAACAGCTACATGAATAAGGCAATATCCATAACGGAATACAATGTTGTCGAAAAAAAGTCATGGCTTCCATTTTACACTGAATAAGAAGAGTTTAATGATAGATTTTACTACAATGAAAAAATATATAACGCTTCGAAGGTTAAAGATTTGATGGTGGAAGGCCACACATATGAAGTTATAGAAAAAAAATGGAATTCCCTTCCAGAAGATCAAATAGTAGACAAAAGTCCCAAGAAAATATAATAGATAGACCAAAAGGGGAATAAAGTAAAATATGCGTGGAATTATAACTTGCGAGGAGAATAAGATGAAAAGAGATATTATCTACACACTAATACTGTTACTACTCATTGATATTGCAATTATAGCTGATATTCCTGGCCTGAGGCAATCTCTGCCATTCTTGTTCTTTACTTTTATTCCAGGTTATCTTTTGGTTAGAAATTTTGATATTGGATTTGTTGAAAAGTTTGTCTTGTCTGCTGCATTAAGTCTTGCTCTGCTCATGTTCGTCGGACTCTTTGTAAATAGCTTGTATCCGTGGGTTCTAGAGCCTTTGAGTTTAGCGCCGCTGTTAGTTTCCTTGAATATTTTAATGATGGTATTGTGTGTTTTTTCTTTTTGGAAAGAAAAGGAAGTTAAGTTCGAGTTTAAGGGGAAGTTGAGTGTGCGTCCATTGATGGTTTACCCTCTCTTTTTGCCTGTTTTAACAGTTCTAGGATCCTATGTTATGAATATATATTCTATTAATCTTATTTTGCTTTTCATGTTAATTAGTATACCGGTGTATATTCTTATTCTTGCAATGGAAAGAGACAAGGTATCTCCCTTTGTTTATCCCATCACTTTATATTGTATTGGATTTTCTCTCCTCGCCTTGAATATTCTACCATCTAATTATATCATTGGAAGAGACATACACATGGAATATTATTGTTTTAAGACAAGCCTACTCAATTATCATTGGGATATCCATGATCCCTA
>JACIWB010000052.1 GCA_014361245.1 Thermoplasmatales archaeon
TTTGGAGAAAGAAATGCTATAGAAGGATGGTATAGTTTATTCAAGGCAAGAGTTAAAAGATTCTGGAAACGGTGGAGTGTGGCTTGGGCTTGTCTTTACAATCTGGAGGTGTTAAGTTGACAGTCCCTTTGTTGAAAGTGCCAAATTTTTTATATCAATTATTCATTTATTATCAATGAAGAGCTATATAACATTAATATTCAGCAGTGAAGGGGCAAGACCATCCGAAATTAAAGAGAGGTTACTTCAACTTGGACTTAAAGCGGTTAAAGGAAACTATGATTTTGTTTATGAATGGGACAGGGAACCCGATGTAGATACCCTGCTATGGTTTGCTGATAAAATACAATCTGTTTTAAAGGGAACAGGAGCAATGTTTTCAATTGAGACAGTTTGAATGAGAAAATATTTTAATGAACAATGTTATAGCAATTATGAAACTTACTGAAAATGCAATGAAAGTTTTAGAAAAAAGATATCTAAAAAAAGATGAAAATGGAAAAGTCATAGAAACTCCAGAGGAAATGTTCCATAGAATTGCAAAAAATATTTCACTTGCTGACAAAAAATATGGAGAAGATGCAAAAAAATCAGAAAAGGAATTTTATGAAATAATGTCAAATCTTTTATTTTTGCCAAATTCTCCAACTATAATGAATGCGGGGACAAATATTCAACAGCTCTCCGCCTGCTTTGTTCTTCCTGTTGAGGATTCGATGGATAAAATTTTTGAAACTCTGAAATATACCGCTCTCATCCACCAGAGCGGCGGCGGAACCGGTTTTTCTTTTTCCCGCATAAGGCCAAAAGGAGATATAGTAAAAAGCACGGGTGGGATTGCAAGCGGCCCGGTTTCATTCATGAAGGTGTTTAATTCTGCAACAGATGTAATAAAACAGGGAGGGAGGAGAAGAGGGGCAAACATGGGCATACTTAGAGTTGATCACCCTGATATACTGGAATTTATAACATGCAAAGAAGATCCTCAGGAACTTACAAATTTCAATATTTCTGTTGCAGTAACTGATGATTTTATGGAGAAAGTGAAAAGAGGAGAGGATTATGAGTTGATAAACCCAAGAACAAAAGAGGTTGTTAAAAAAATAAGTGCGAGAATGGTATTTGATAAAATTGTTGATGAAGCATGGAAAACAGGAGAACCAGGAATAATATTTATAGATGAAATAAATCGCCATAATCCCACGCCTGGAGTAGGTAATATAGAAGCAACAAATCCCTGTGGCGAGCAACCTCTTCTGCCATATGAATCATGCAATCTTGGTTCAATAAATCTAGCAAAATTTGTTAAAGGTGGTGAAATATACTGGGAAAAATTAAGGGAAGTTGTATGGATAGCGGTCCATTTCCTTGATAATGTAATTGATATGAATAAATATCAGATTCCTCAGATTGCAGAAATGACCCTCGCCAACAGAAAGATAGGGCTCGGAGTGATGGGTTTTGCAGATATGCTTGTTCAATTAAATATTTCCTACCTAGATGAGGAGGCTTTAAAGTTGGCTGAAAAAATAATGTCATTTATACAGAATGAGGCAAAGAATGCATCTGTCGAGCTTGGAAAAAATCGTGGTTCATTTCCAAATTTTGAAAAAAGCATATATTATGGAAAATATGAAGCAATGAGAAATGCAACGGTTACAACAATTGCACCAACTGGTAGCATATCAATAATTGCCGGTTGCTCCTCTGGGATTGAGCCATTTTTTGCAATCTCATTCACCAGAAATGTTCTTGATAAGGAAGATAAATTATATGAGATAAATCCCTATTTCAAAAAAATTGCAGAAGATAATGGTTTTCTGAGCAATGAACTGCTAGAAGAAATTGCAGAAAGAAATGGCTCTGTACAGGGAATAGATGCTGTTCCTCAAGAAATACAGCGACTTTTTGTAACCGCTTTGGATATTCCTCCAGAATGGCATGTAATGATGCAAGCTACATTTCAGAAATATGTTGATAATGCTACCTCAAAAACAATAAATTTAAGAGAGGATGCAACAGCTGATGATGTAAGAAATGCATATATGTTGGCATATGAAATGAAATGCAAGGGTATAACAGTTTATAGGTTCGGTAGCAGACCCGAACAGGTAATAACAACAAAAAAGAGTATGCCCCGCCCCCGCCCCGCGGTCATGAGGGGCATAACAAGAAAACTGCCAACTGGTTGCGGGAATTTGTATGTAACGATGAATGAGGATGAAAAAGGACTTTTCGAAGTTTTTGCGAGATTGGGTAAGGCAGGGGGATGCGCGGATGCACAGCTTGAGGCGGTGGGCAGGCTGGTTTCACTTTGCTTGCGATCTGGGGTGAAACCTGAGGCAATAATAAAGCAGCTTAAATTGATAAGGTGTCCAAATCCTTCAAATCTTATGAAGGGTGTGAAAATTCTTTCATGTCCAGATGCTATAGCGAAGGCAATAGAGGAGTATGTGAGGGGTGAAGGAGTTTTTGAAACCCCGAGACTCGACCATTTTGAGGAGAAGGAAGAGGAAAGATATCCTATAGGTGTATGTCCTGATTGTGGCTCTCCTCTTGTATATGAGGAGGGATGCAGGATATGCAAGCACTGTGGCTATTCAACATGCGGATAAAATGTTTGAAATAAAAATAAGGGATGGACTTGCGAGAATTGGTATAATACATACAAAGCACGGTAAAATTCCAACACCCGCTCTTCTTCCAGTGATAAATCCTCACATAGATTTAATGAGAATTGATGAAATTTCTATGGCAGATGCCATAATAACAAATTCTTATATAATTTATAGTGATGAAAATTTAAGAAAAGAAGCTATCGAAAAAGGTTTGCATTCTTTGCTGAATTTTAAAAAACCAATAATGACAGATTCAGGTTCTTTTCAGATTTATAAATATGGAGTAAAAATAGATGCTATTGAAATAGTGAAATTTCAGAGGGAAATTGGTAGTGATATAGGAACAATTCTTGACTTATTTTCAGAGGAAAAAGAATATGGGATTGTTAAGAATGAAACAGAGGAAACAATAAGAAGGGCAAAGGAAAGCATAAAGGAAAAAGGAGAAATGTTGCTGGCATGCACAATTCAGGGAGGGATATATAAAGATTTAAGGAGAAAATGTTCAAAAGAGATGGCTAAATTGAGGGCGGATATATATCCAATAGGTGGAGTGGTTCCTCTGATGGAAAATCAGGAATATAAAAAACTCGCTGAAATAATAATGGAGTGTAAAAAACATCTCCCTCCTTCGAGACCAATCCATCTTTTCGGAGCGGGGCACCCGCTTGTTTTTCCGATAGCAGTTGCCATGGGTTGTGATATTTTCGATTCTTCATCATATGTTAAATATGCAAAAGATAACAGGTTTATATTTCCTGATGGAACAAAAAAGCTCGAAGAAATAGAGGAAATTCCTTGCGGTTGCAAGATTTGCAGTTCATATTCTGCGGAAGAGCTAAAGAAAACGGAGAAAAAGGAAAGAGAAAGAGCAATTGCTGAGCATAATCTTTTACAAGCTTTCAACGAAATAAAAAAAATAAGAGAAGCAATAAGGCATGGTTATCTTATGGAAATAGTTGAAAGAAGAGCATTCTGCCATCCAATGTTGATGGAAGCGATGGAAATAATAAAGAAAAATAAGAAATGGCTTGAGAGATATGAAAATATATCAAAAGATAGGGCATTTATCTACAGTGGTAATTATTCAATGCATCGTCCCATAGTATATAGATTGCAAAAAAGAATTATGGAAAGATACGAACCATTTTTTGTAGAAAGCATAATTTTTGATGATTTACCAAAACCATATAGCAGTAGAAATGAATGGATAAAAAAAATTGAGGCAAATGTTCTTATTGATTCTCCTTTTGGTTTAATTCCTGCCGAGCTCGACGAAATTTATCCTGTTGCTCAATCACTTTTCCCTGAAAATCTTGACTATGAAGCAAGAAAAGAAAAATTAAAAATATGGAAAAAATTAAAAAATTTGAGATATGTTGATTATGCAAAAATTGGTAAAAAAAGCAGGGATTTTGATTTAAGAAAAATAAGGGCAATTGCTGATTATCAATTTGGAAAGGGTGCGGGAAATATTCTTTTTAAAGGAAAAATAGAAATAATCAAATCCAAAAAAACAGGAAAAATAAGGAATGTTATATGCAATGGCAAGCATGTTGTTTCAATGCGTGCTTCGGATGGTTTCTTTACCCTTAAAAAAGAGGGAGGGAAAATATTGCATAATTATTTTGCACAGCCAAAAATGAGAGTATATGTCGCAACTGAGGCAATACCGTTTATAAAAGATGGAAAAAATGTTTTTGCAAAATTTGTCTTGGATGCATGCAAGGAATTGAGACCATATGATGAGGCATTGATAGTAAGCGAGAAAGATGAGCTTATTGCAGTTGGACAATGTATGCTTAACAGAGAGGAAATGATTGATTTTGAAAGAGGTATTGCTGTTATAACGAGAGAGGCAATTTAATTTATATTTGGAAATATTTATAGAATATGAAATGCTCATATTGCAAAAAAGAAATAGAAGAATATGAAATTTTTAAGGATGGCAAATACTGGCATAAAGAATGTTTTAGAAAGCATTTAAGGGAGAAAGGTTGCTAATATCCTTGCTCCATAGTTATCGACTTTGCAAACATAATATTCGTATTTTGAGAAAAATTTCTCCATTTTTTTATTATAAATTGCAAAAACAGAATTTCCGATCATGCACATCGATGCCTTTCCTATTTTGTTTGCATATTTTAAAATTCTTTTCATTTTTTCATTCATAAGTCCGCTGTTTTCTGCAAAATAAAGAGATAAATCAAAAAAATTATTTATATCTGGCTTACTGGTAATATTCTTCAAACATTCTCTTCCAATATCATTTATAACATCCCTTCTATTTTCATCTATGAGTATGCTTTTTGTATGAATTTTTTCCCCAATTATCGCTACAATTATTTTCCTATGCAAATCAATCTTCTTAATTTCCCCATACAAACCCTCTTTCAACCTTATTTCCATTCCTCCAAGCAAAGAAGTAACAACATCCCCCAGTCCAGTGCCACTTTCTACCTCTGCGATATGCGCCGCCTTTATTGCCTCCGATTTTTCAATTTTTAAAAGATGTGATGCCGCCAGGCAGGAAGAAAGAGTGGAGCTTGCACTGATACCGAATCCCTGGGAAAAAGGCAGCTGATTTTTAATCTTCACCCTTATTCCGCTCGCAATTTTTTTTAAGGCAATTGAGGTGACTTCACCGTCTCCAACATTTCCTTCAACAATTGTTTTTTTCCCGTAAATTTTTTCAGCTGTTGCATAACTCCCCAATGAGATGCATAAACCCGCTCCTCTTGATCCACTCTTTTCGCAATTTTCTTTTAAAAATATCTCGAAGAAACCTGTTATATGGGCTGGAGCAAAAGCAATTACTCTCATATCAAATCAACTATATTTTTGGCAATCTCCTCTTTCTTGCCCTTAACTTTTTCTATCAGTCCTTCTTTCCCTATTATCCATATTTCGGCGTAATCACTTCCTATGGTATTAAGCTTATTTCCTATTATGTAATCTATTCCATCTTCTTTCAATCTCCTATATGCTTTCTCAAAAATATTTTTTTCATCCAATTTAAAGCCAATAACAATTTTTCCTATCTTCTTTAACATTGGATTTATTCTTGGAGAGGGGGTAAGAGATATACTAATCTTTTTTCCACTCTCTATTTTGCCTTTTCTTTTCTTTACAACAAAGTCTGAAATTGCAGCACAATTTATTACCGCATCATATTTTTTTGCTTTTTTAATTAGGTTAATAATATCTTTTACACTGGAAAACCTTTTATTTGGAATAAATGGAAGGCCATCCATTCCACCAAACCATGTTTCAACGCTTGCCCCTCTTTCATAGGCTTCTATTGAAATTGCTTTTGCCATTTTTCCAGAAGAAAGATTTGTTAGAACTCTTACATCATCTATTGCCTCGCAGGTTGAGCCACCTATAACAAGCACTTTTTTTCCTTCTTTATCTTTTCCTCTTAACTCCCTTATAACTGCCTCAACTATCTCTTCATTGCCTGCCATTTTTGCTTTTTCTTCTTCAATTTTTGGAGAGATAAACTTAATTCCTTTTTCAGCACATTTTTTTATATTTTCTTCTATGAATTTATTCTTAAACATTCTTTCATGCATTGATGGTGCAATCATGATTTTATTTTCGAAAGTAAGAGCAAAAGTAGTTAGAGCATTATCGGCAATTCCATTTGCAATTTTGGAAATTGTATTTGCTGTACATGGAGCAATTAAAAATAAATCTGCGTCATAAGAAACATGCTCTACATCACCCGTCAATTCAACTATTGCATCATTTCCAGTTGCAAATTTCATTGCTTCTGGATGCAATATGTTGCAAGCATCTTCTGTCATTATCGGAAAAACATCCGCTCCATGCCTTATAAGTTCGCGGGCTATTTTTACACATTCAACCGCGGAAATGCTACCTGTAATTCCAAGAGCAATTTTCTTATTCCATAATTTTTTACTCTTTTCTCCTTTTATTTTTTCACTCGGATGCACGCAATTAATAATTTTTGGATAAATAAATTTAATGAAAAATCTTTATCCATATAATAAACTAAAAAATAAGCTTAAAAAATTATAAAAGAAATGAGCTGATATTGGTGCAAAAATGTTTTTAAATTTATACATTAAGAAACCTAAAAGAATTCCAAAAAGGAATGGCATTAAAAATTGAAAGATTGTTTTATATTCAATGTGAGCTATTGCAAAAATTATAGATGTTAAAAAAATTGAATAAACACCTATTTTTTCCTGAAGCAAATTTTGAATTATTCCCCTATAAAAAGTTTCCTCGCTTATCGACGATATAACTGGTATGAGGAACAAAAGAAATAAGTTTCCTTTTACAATTTCAACAATTTTCTCCGCCAGCGGGTTGCTTTCTTTATATCCTATAATAAATAAAAAAATTCCCTGTAAAAAAATAAAGATTAGAGTTGCTGAAATTGCAATAGATACCGATTTTATGGCTCCCTCTTTTCTGAAATAAAGATTATTCAAAACATTTCCTTCATAATAAAGATAAGCAAAAACGATTGAGGGAATAAACATTATTAAAAAATTTAATATTAAACCAGAAATTAAACCATAATAGGAAATTTCAACATCTAAATTAACAAAAAAACTTAGCACTACTGAAGAATATATAATAGCCAGGGCAAAGAATAGAACCAGATAAGCGATAATTTTTTTCATGGATAGAAAAGTTTTATATCCTTTTTTACTTTACGATTTTTAGGGCCCGTGGGGTAGCCTGGTATCCTTTTGGCCTTGGGAGCCAGAGACTCCGGTTCAAATCCGGGCGGGCCCATTGATAGAAAAAAAGATAGAAGCAGTTGCATGTGTCAGCATCAAGGTGCTTTGTTTTACATGCTGTTGATACTAAACTATTTGATTATATAAAAGAGGGAGAGAAGGCATCTTTTAATCTATAAATTTTTGGGGCTTTTAGAGTAACTAAAAATAAATTATCAGCATTTTCTCCTATAAATAGAATTATCCTTTTAAAAAATTAGATTGTAAGGTTAAAAATATAGGAGATATTGAGTTTTTGGGGAAACTATTGATTTTTTTACAATGCTGAAAAAATCTGTCTAAATTATTTATATGCCATATACATTTTTGTGCGTGAATTTAAGAAAAAAATTCAAGAAATTAATTTTCATAAATTTTTGCATAACTTTATTTTTCTTTTCATCGATATTATACAGATTCTCCTCGAAATGAATGATATCTCTTATATCAAAATTTTATAAGAGTATATAGTCTATTTTGTCCAAGCTCTAAATTTATATCAGCTTTCATAGCTCTATTTTCATCTCCTCTTACAAAATTATAAATTATTCTCCTAAGACTAAGAAAAGCATTCGCTGAATCAAAAGATTTGAAGG
>JACIWB010000053.1 GCA_014361245.1 Thermoplasmatales archaeon
TGTTGTTCTTTACTATTGGAGCGGTCATGGATCTGGTTTTGGTCATATTTTAGATCTCTATAATTTTGAGGCATCCACCCAAATAATTATCAGCGATGGCTGTAACAGTGGCGAAATAATAACAGGTCCAGATAACAAACTAGCAAGAGATGGAAGAGTTATCTTAACTGCATGCCGTGCAGATGAAGGTGCAGTAGGTTGTGGCTGGTTAGATCCAACCGGTGTGTTTACATACTTTTTGATACAAGCTCTATATTCAAATTGTACAGGTGCTGATGTTAATAAAGATGGTTTAATTTCTGCAGAAGAGGCGTTCTATTATGCAGCACCAAGAGTACCAGAATTCCTTAAAAACCTTAATATTCCAGACGATTGGAAACAACAGCATCCTCAGATTTATGATTACGATGATAAGGAAGAAGTCCCACTTACAAAATGCAGAAGTTGTGAAATAAAAACAGAATTGGAAAATACCAATAATACCAACATGACTTTTATTTATTTTAAAAACCCATGAGGGCCCGGGCCGGGATTTGAACCCGGGTCAAGGGATCCACAGTCCCTTATGTTACCGCTACACCACCCAGGCCACAAATGTAAAAAATTATTTATTAATAATTTTTTGCTTCCATATTGTAAAATGCTGTTTAGGAAGAAAATCAAAATCTTTTTCAAGTAAATAGTTACTTTCTTCCATTTCTTTAATAATTACTTCCTTTGCAACATAGTGTCTATGAAAAGGAGAAAATCTTTTCTTTTTATATTCAATTATTATAACCTTACCATCTTTCTTGAGAAATTTTTTCAATTTTTTAAAATATTCAACCCTGTTGCCAATATGATGTGTTACATTCCTCATAAATATAAAATCTAAACTTTTTTCTGGCAAATTCAAATTTTCTCCATCTGAAAGTATGGTAATTAAATTATCTATTCCTTTTTCTTCAGCAGCCTTCTTAACAAACTCCAATAAGTCAGGATTTACATCAACTGCATAAACCTTTCCTTCCCCAACCAACCCAGCAAACCTCAAAGCGAAATAGCCGCCGCCAGCGCCAATATCGGCGATATTTTGCCCCTTTTTAAGCCCTATTGCTTTTATAATTTCATCTGCTTTGCTTTTTTTGTCTGATGCTTTTCTGTTAAACATTATCGCTCTTGCATCTTCTTTCATTTTAATAAAAACAAATTATTGAATTTTAATTTTTCGAGTATTTTTCCATAAAATATTTCCTAATAAGAAAGTTTTCAAAGCCATATAATCTGCAACAGTAAGTGGGAAACTGTAACCGCAACCAGTGTAAATGGCAGGCTTATTTTTAGATATTCTTTCAGTTTTATTTTATACCCATTTTTTTCAAGAATTCCGCATGCAAACACATTTGCAGTTGCTCCCACTGGCGTGATGTTGCCTCCTATACCTGTTCCTATAAGCATACCAAAGAGGAGAGGATACGGGGAAATGTTTAAAACGCTCGCTATCTGCCTACACACAGGTATCATAATTATTGTATAAGGCACATTATCAATAAAAGAAGAAATTGCTACTGAGAGCCAGATGATAATTGCAACCATTAAACTCGAGCTTTTTATTCCCATTTTTCCAAACCAGTTTGAAAAATCACCCAGCAAACCAGTCAGTTCAAGAGATGAAACAACAACAAATATGCCTGTTATGAAAAAGAAAGAATTCCAGTCAAATTCATAAATCATTTTCTTCAAATTTTTTCTTCCAAAAACAAGAGAAATTATGCCAACCGCAAAGCCAACAATTCCAACCCTTATTCCAAAATACGGACATATAGCAAGTGCTAAAACACCAGCAACAAAAATGACTGATGGAATATAATCAACTCTTATTTTTTCATCTTCCATTTCAAAAGATTTATTCATTTTTCTGAAAATCAGTAGAAGGGAAAGTAAGGCGGAGATAACTCCAAAAACAGATAATGTTCCAATACTTATTTTATTTAAAAACCAGTAAAAATCAAAAAATTTCATTCCAGTTTCTATAGCAAGAATAATTGACGGTGGGTCCGCAACCATTGTAAGAGTTGTTGCAACATTTGAACTTATGGCAATTGGAATAATATAGTAGAAAAGATTTGATTTAAGTCTTTTTGCAACTTCTATTGCAACTGGAGCCATAATAAGAACAACACCAACATTTTCCATGAAGGAGGAAATAAAAGCTGTGATTGCACATAGAATAAAAATAACATATTTTTCTTTTTTAAATTTTTTTATAACCCTATGTGCAATAAGGGAAGCCATCCCACTATCGAGAAAAATATATGAAACCATCATGAAACCCCAGTAAATTGCCAGAACATCCCATTTTATTGCTTCAAAAAGAGCATATTTTGCGGGCACAATACCAAGCAAAATAAGGAATGCAGCAGAAGCAATTGCAGGATAAAATATTTTTATTTTTCTTGAAATTGCAATTGAATAACATATTACAAATACTACCAATGCTATTATCTTTTCATACATTCAAGAGGTATTTATTATTCATATATAATTCTGTTGAAAACTCTTAATTGTTTATGTCATAAAATTTAAGTATTCTTTACATATTCACCCGATATGAAAGAGATATCAAAAGAAATAGTATATCCACCAGAAGATTTCGTTAAAAAAGCATGGATAAAAGATAAAAAAGTTTATGAAGAAGGAGAAAACTATATTGAATTCTGGGCAAAAAGAGCGGAAGAAATGGTTTACTGGCATAAAAAATGGGATAAAGTAATTGAAGCAAATCCTCCTTATTATAGATGGTTTGTAAATGGAAAATTAAATGCTTCATATAATTGTCTTGATAGATGGCTAAAAACTAAGGGAGATAAAATTGCATACATATGGGAAGGAGAAATGGGCGATGTTAAAAAAATAACATATAGGGAATTGTATCATGAAGTTTGCAGGTTTGCAAATGCGTTAAAAAGCATAGGGGTTAAAAAAGGAGATGTTGTAACAATATATCTTCCAATGATCCTTGAATTGCCAATAGCGATGCTCGCCTGCGCCAGGATAGGGGCGCCGCACTCGGTTGTTTTTGCTGGATTTAGCAGTGAGGCACTTAAAGACAGAATGGAAGATGCTGACTCAAAATATCTGATAACATGTGATGGTTATTACAGGAGAGGAAAATTGATTAATCATAAAGAGAAGGCAGATGAGGGAATTAAAAATCTTGATGTTAAAAAAGTAGTTGTTGTAAGAAGATTGGAGCAGGATGTTCATATGGAAAGAGGAAGGGATTTATGGTGGGATGAAGCTGTTAAAAATATGAAAAATGAATGTGAGCCAGAAATAATGGATGCATGCGATTTACTCTTTTTAATGTATACATCTGGAACAACTGGAAAGCCGAAGGGGGTTATGCATAGCACTGGTGGTTATCTTGTTGGGGTTACAACAACAATGAAATGGGTTTTTGATATAAAGGATGATGATATATTTTGGTGCACAGCAGATATTGGATGGATTACCGGGCATAGCTACATTGTTTATGCTCCTCTTGCAACAGGAATAACAAGTGTAATATATGAAGGAGCTCCAGATTATCCCACACCAGGGAGATGGTGGGAAATAATAGAAAAGTATAAGGTTACAGTATTTTATACCGCCCCAACTGCAATAAGAATGGCAATGAAATGGGGTGAGAAATGGCCAAATGAGCACGATTTGAGCAGTTTGCGCCTTCTTGGCTCTGTTGGAGAGCCAATAAATCCTGAAGCTTGGCTCTGGTATTACAATGTAATTGGTAAAAGGAAATGCCCTATTGTTGATACTTGGTGGATGACTGAAACAGGTATGCATCTAATAGCCCCACTGCCAGGCATAACAAATCTCAAGCCAGGATCTGCAACATTTCCTTTCCCAGGAGTTAAAGCGGAGGTAAGAGATGAAAATGGAGTATGTCCTGTGGGGCAGAAAGGAGAGCTTGTTATAACAAGACCGTGGCCATCAATGCTTCTCGGGTTGTATAAAGCAGATGATAAATACATCGAGGAATACTGGAGTAAATATGGTTATGACAAATTTTATACAGGAGATGGTGCTTTGATAGATGAAGACGGATATTTCTGGCTTCTTGGAAGAATTGGAGATATTCTAAATGTTGCGGGTCATCGCCTTGGAACCGCTGAGGTGGAAAGTGCTTTAATAACCCATCCAGCGGTTGCAGAAACTGCTGTCGTGGCGATATCTCATGAAATAAAGGGACAGGCTCCTCTTGCTTATGTTGTACTTAGAGAGGGATTTAAGCCAAGTGAGGAGTTGAAAAAGGAATTGATAAAGCAAGTTGATAAGGTAATTGGACCCACTGCAAGGCCAGAAGATATAATATTTGTTGATGACTTGCCAAAGACAAGGAGCGGGAAAATAATGAGAAGACTATTAAAACAAATTGCAAACAATGAAATGCTTGGTGATATAACAACATTGAGAAATCCTGAAATTGTAAACCATATAAAGGAAGCTTTTGAAAAGCGAAAAGTTTAGAAATATGAAACGCATATATATGTGGTAAAATGGATAACATTTCGATTACAATAGTAGCCATATTATTATTCCTTTTTGCATGGTTGGGAGCGATGATTATAACAACAAAGCCGAAAGAGGAGGAAAAAAAAGAGGAAAAGGTTGAGATGGTTGAGGAAAAAAGTGAGATAGATATTTATAAGAAGAGAATTGAAGAACTCGAAGAAAAAATAAAAAAGATTGAAGAGGAGAAACCAGCGGATGAAAAATTGCTTACATGGCTTGGCGAATTGTATAGAGAGAATGAGATTTTGAGGATGAAATTGTCTCATATTGAAAATTTTACACCAAAGGGCGATTTAATGAAATATGAAAATGAAAAACTTCTGCAAGAATTGGAAAGCCATAAAAAGAAAATTGGAGAACTTGAAAATGAGATAAAGGAGCTAAAAAATAGCATAAACTATTATAGAGATTTAGTAAGCAAGTTACAGGGAAGCTATACTGTTTTGAATAAATACAATTATAGAGTATGTATAAGAGATATAGAGACAGGTGAATATAAATATGAACTTGTAAAGCTCCCACATGATTTTGATCCCTTCAACCCAACATATATCACAAGAGATGGAATTGAGGTTTATGAAGAATATGGAATAAGAATACCAACAAAGCTTGGAGATATAATAAGGGAAGAGTTCAAGAAAGACATTTTTAAAGAAATCGAATTTAAATGAACTGGACAGAAAAATACAGACCCAAAAGTTTAAAAGATATTGTTGGTAATTCAGAGGCAATTTCTGAATTAAAAAAATGGGCTGAGGGATGGAAAAATAATATACCAGAAAAAAAAGCTGTCATATTATATGGTAAACCAGGTGTTGGAAAAACATCCACTGCACATGCTCTTGCAAATGACTTTGGGTGGTATGTAATAGAGTTAAATGCAAGTGATGAGAGGAATAGGAATGTTATCGAGGAGGTTGCGCTGGCGGGCGCGGTGAATGAGGCGATTGGTTACGGGTTTGAAGGGTGGAGGGAGGGAGTAAAAAAACTGATTATTTTTGATGAGGCAGATAATTTATATGAGAGGGAGGGTGATTTTGGAGGGAAAGGGGCGATAATAGAGACAATAAAGAAAAGCAAACAGCCGATAGTGATTATAGTAAATGATCTTTATGAACTTTTTAAGAATGCTGAGGAGCTAAAAAAGATTTGCAATTTAATTGAATTTAAGAAGATAAGAAACGATGAAATTGTAGGCTTGCTAAAAAAAATTTGTATTGGGGAAGGAATAAACTGCGATGAAAATGTGCTTTATACGATAGCAAACCGTAGCGGAGGAGATTTAAGGAGCGCAATAAATGATTTGCAATCAATATCTTATGGCAGGAGAGTTGGAAAGGAAATGCTTTCCTGCTTGGGATACAGGGATAGAGAAACTGGTATTTTTGAAGGAATCAGAAATATTTTGGAGGCAAGAGAAATGAGGATTGCTATAAAAATTTTGAGGGAAATTGATGAAACACCCGAGAATTTAATAATATGGATAGATGAAAATTTGCCCCATTTGCTTCATCTTTCAGATTTAAAAGATGCTTATCACTATCTCTCCAGGGCAGACATATTTCTGGGCAGGAAATGGAAAAGGCAGTATTATGGAATGTGGAGCTATGCAAGCGATTTGATGAGTGGGGGTGTTGCAATTGCAAGAAAAAAAGAATTAAAAAGCAGGGCATGCTATTTTCCTCGCTGGCTGAAGGAAATGTCAAAAAGCAAAGCCATCAGGCGGGCAAAGCTAAGCGCAGCAAAAAAAATAGGAGAAAAAATTCATGCATCATCTAAAAAAACAGTTGAAATTGTTGAAATTTTAAAAAATTTATTGCTGAGCGATGAAGGGATAAAAATACTTTCAAAATTTGAATTGAGCGAAGATGAAATTTCTGCAATCCTGAGTGTAAATAAAGAAAGAGCAAAAGAGATATATGAAAATATTAAAAAATATGAAATGAAGAGCAAGCAATCATTTCTTTTCCAGTTTTAGAAAGAAAGATTTTATACCATTTTTAATTATTCAAACATGGATTACGAAATCGCTATAATTGGGGCGGGTCCGTCTGGCTGTGCGGCTGGCATTTACGCTGGCAGAGGGGGGGCGCATGCTGTTGTTTATGACAAGGGAATGGGTGGGGGGCTTGCGATAAATTCGCCGAAAATAGAAAATTATCCTGGTTTTTTAAGCATAGGTGGCATGGAGTTGATGGAGAAAATGAAGGAGCATGCTTCCCAGTATGCTGAGATGAAATTATTTGAAGAGGTAAAGGATATAAAAATTGATGAGGAAATTGAAGTTATAACTGATAGAGGAAAATACTCTGTTAAGGCGGTTATAATATGCACTGGGACACAGCCAAGAAAATTGAATGTGAAGGGAGAGGAAAAATTTACTGGGAGGGGAGTTAGTTATTGTGCTACCTGTGATGGCTTCTTTTTTAAAGGTAAAAAAGTTGCAGTTGTTGGCGGGGGAAACAGTGCAATAATAGAGGCAATATATCTCAGCAATATAGGGGCTGATGTAAGCGTAATCCACAGGAGAGATGAATTAAGAGCGGAAAAAATAATTGAAAAGGAAGCAAGAGAAAAGGGAATAAATTTTGTATGGAATAGTGTTGTTGATGAAATAATTGGAAACGATAAGGTTGAGGGAATTAAAATAAGGGATGTTAAAACAAATGAAATAAAGGAAATGAGCATAGATGGAATTTTTGTTTCTATAGGCGAGGAGCCAAATAATGAGATTGCAAAAAAAATTGGCTTGGCTCTGGATGAGCATGGCTTCATAAAGGCGGATGACATGGGAAGAACAAGCATTGATAGAATTTTCGCAGCGGGCGACATTACAGGGGGGGTGAGGCAGATAGTTGTTGCTGTTTCGCAGGGCGCAAAGGCGGCGATATCTGCGATGAAAGCTATAGGGAAAAGAAGTATATGGGACTTATAGAGTAAATAGATGAAATTCATGAATATTCCTATTTTAATTAAATTACTTTATTGCACAAAGTAATCATGTTCATAAGAGTAATAGCAACTCCTGTAAGAGTAATCGGTCTTATGGTTTCTCCAAATATTGTTTTCAATCTCGAAAAAACATATTCTTTGTTAAATCTTTCTTTATAACCAGTAGCTTCTGCCCATTTTTCATATCCTAACTCCTTATACAATTTAACTTCTTCTGCAAATTCTTTACTTCCTCTACATTTAGCTAAAGCATTTTTCTTAGGAGGGGAATGAAATTTTATTCCTTTCTTTTTAGCAATATTATAATTCTTTCTTGAAAAATATGCTTTATCTCCATAAATTGTAGAGCCAGCGGGTATATGCTCTATAAAATCTTCAAAAAGAGAGGAATCATTTACATCTCCTTCAGTTATGGCAA
>JACIWB010000054.1 GCA_014361245.1 Thermoplasmatales archaeon
TTAAAATTTTTCTTACTTAATCTTGTATAAACTGTGTCAGCATCTGGAATTTTATATTTTGTTATTTCTTCCAATCTTTTGCAACCATTTTCAAGGTATCTTCCCCTTATTGAGCAAAATGTTATCCCCTTCAAAATTTTTTCATCTTCATATATCGAATTTTTATTAGAATGAAAGTTAATAATATTTCTTACCAAACTAAAACAAAATCTATTTAATTTCCTTAAAGATTTACTATTTGCCTGAGGCATTATCCTTTCTTTTTCCATAATCTGGGATTTTGCCTCAGGAAATAATTTTTTCTAAATTTTCACTTTCGGAGATACTGCACGAACCATTCTTTTTGAGCCGAATATAATTAAAATAATTATTACAACGACTATGTTGATTATCAAGGAATATAAGCCCCCAAGAGATGTTGCCATTGCGGGAAAGATAAAATGAGATAGATTTCCCATCGTGTGGAAGATTAAAACTGCAAAAATGCTCCTTCCCGTATTATTATATATCCATGTGAAAAGAATGGAGAGGAAAATTGTGCCAAGAATAAAAGCAGGAATGGGAATATTGTGATATATATCTTGCCCGCTCATAAAAAATAGAGGAAGGTGCCATAACCCCCAAACAACCCCAAGAAAAATACTGGAAAGAAGAGCACTATAACGAGCTTGCAATCTATCAAGAGCATATCCTCTCCAGCCAAATTCTTCAGCCAAAGGACCGCCCAAAAACAAAATATAGAAAAATGCGGGTATTATAACCAAGGGTTGAGATAAAATTGCAATTTCAGCGTAGCTACCGCTAAGAATAGATAGCAAAAGAGAAAATCCCACAATAGCTGGCATTAGGAAAAATATAGGAATCCACCATATCTTCTTGAATCTGAAATCAATACCTCTCTTAAGCAATTCTTTAACTCCATTTAATCCATCATTTGCGTAGGTAAGGATAAAAGCAGACAAAGTTGGACCAAATGGGGCAAGATAAAGGCGAAAATTCCATAAAACTTCAGGAAGCCAAAGCAACCATGACCAAGCAAAAGCCACTAAAAAGAATAGCAACAGATTTCTTTTCTCATCTGGCGTATCCATTTTTATGTATACACTTTAAATTATTAAGTTTTGTGATTTGCAGTAGATAAGCTAAAAACATCAAAAACGCCCGCAACCGCCAGTCAGCCCATTTTATTTCCCTCTTGTTTTCAATCTTTCTTGGATTTCATTGCTCTTTAGCTCCTTGATTGCATCTTTGGCAATCCATTTAGCACTTTTGCTTTCTTATCTTTAAAAGCTAACTAACCCATTAAGGCAAATCCCGTCCTTTTAACAAATTTTTCGTCTCTTTCCCTCTATTCTATGAAGATTTCCCATAATCAAACTCCTTCAACAGATTTGGGATTAGAAAAAGATTTCAGCTTTTTAAAAACTTCTCTATTTCGCCAACTTCAACCAAATATCGATCTGAGGAGCAAAGTTTTTGCAATTCTTACAGTGGGCCTGCATCTTCAAAACCCTGTCTTTGCCCTGTGCCTGCTTGCCTTTGCAATTTTTCTGGATGGAATAGCAAATTTATTACATTTAAGGCATGCTCTCTTGTTCTCCTTTCAGCAAGCCAAGCAAGCTCTTTTTCATCCTTTGCCTCATCTTCATGAACAAAAACTTCGATGATGTGCTTATTTGTAAGTATCTGAACCGCGAGCAAGCCAAGAGAAGCTTCATGAGCACACTGCTTGTCTATTGGCATTGCTCCTGGCATTCCCAAAGCCATAACTATATCGCAGTTTCTTTCTTCAATCAATTTTTTTGCTGCAACTGGCAAATCCTTTATTCCTGGAACTGTATATCTTTCAATTCTTATACCCACTGCATTTTTCTTCAATTCATCGATAGCTGCTTTTGCCATATCATATCTTGAAAAGGTTGTATCTGCTATACCAATTATTTTCATTTATATAGCGCCTCCATTTTCCTTATTTTTTCAACAATCTTTCTCGTCTTATTTAAATCTCCATCATATTTTCCGCATCTTACAATTTTTGCATTTATGCCTCTCCCCCTTAACTTTTCCTCAAGCCCTTCAAAATGCTGGTCATATCCAAGAGCTATTATATCTGGCTTTATTTCCTCAACTATTCTAAGAAAATCATCTTCATACCCAACAATTGCCTTATCAACTAGCTTCAATGCCTCAACAAGTTTTCTCCTTTCCTCAGCTGGCATTATCGGCTGATATTTCTTCTTCCTCACAGTTTCATCACATGCAACAACAACAATAAGCTCATCCCCGTATTTTTTCGCCTCTTCAAGATAATGCAAATGCCCTATATGAATTAAATCAAAAACCCCGCTCGCCATCACTCTCTTTCTTCCCATGCTTCCACCACATCACGCCCCTCAACAAAAACCATCCCGTGCTTTTCAGCATAATCCATCGCCTTCCTCTTGCTCAAGCTCTCCCCAAAATCGAGCATCTCACAGCCGGCCATAACAGGCGCCAGCCCCGCAAGCTCCGCAAGAGCAATTCCCAGCTCTGTATGCCCTTGCCTTTCTTTCAATAGCCTTTTTGCAGAAATGCATATTGGCACATGCCCCGGGCTCCTGAAATTTTTTCCAAAAATATGCATTGCTTCCTTGCTTTCAAGATTTTTTACCTCTTTAACAGTTTCAGCAAATTTAGATATTGTCATCGCTCTATCTATATCTCTTATTCCAGTAAAAGTTTTTCTGTGATTTATGGTGAGAGAGAAAGAGGATTTTGTATCATATGGAATATCATCTGGAATAATTTCCTTAAAAACATGCCATTTATCAGAGCAATTATAAATTATTTCTGAAAGATAGGGTAAGCCAAGTTTTTGAGCAATATCATAACTTACCATTATGAATATAAGTCCCCCTCCATCCCTCCGCATCCTATATATGGATTCTGGTTTAACAAATTCCGCATGAATAAAAAAATCAGTTTCCTCTTCCCTCCCATCAGCATCATATACAAGAATAAAATTACCTTTTTTTAACTCATTTATTGCTTCCTCAACTTCCTTCTTCATTTTTCTTCTTTCTATCCTCCATTATCCTTGCAATATAACCAGCAACCCTGTTGCGGGTATTTTTTGATTTTATTGTGGTGAATTTTTCAACCATCAATTTATTTTTTTCAAAATCATCACTAAATACATCTGGAAATTTGTTTATTAGCTCCAATGCTACATTTTTTATGAATGAAGGCTTTATGTTTCCCAATTGACCACCTTGCAAGAAATATGTTTTATATATAAAATGTTTTTTATTGCGGAAAAAGGTGATGTAGCATTATAATTGAAAACCTAATTTTTCACAGCAAAAATTTAATTTTTGAAATTACTTGTGAATGAGCGAAACTTTCTGTTTGCTTACCATTCTTAAATAAAAGAATAAGCAAAATCTTCAATTCCCTCCTTCTATAGCATTTGTAGATAAAGCCCCAATAAATTCATCATTTTCTTCTTTTATTTCCCTATGCATAATATAGGTTAGCATTTTTATATGCTAAAAAAAGAATCCTTGCCATAAACCAATTAAAATAGGAAGGAAAGCAAATCATTGACGATGTAGATGTGGTAAATAATATGCAACACAAAATCATCTGGATAATTTTTTATTTCTTCATTTCTTTATCTTTTTCTTAGTTCTTCAACATTTTTATATTTACTCTTCCTTTGCTTCTTTCCAAATTGAACCCTATCAAATGGCATTGAAACTCTCATCCATAAATAGAGCTCAACTACAAGCTTTCCATATTTGCATCTTAGTAGAAAGGTGTATTGCAGTTTTTTCATCTAAATATTCCTTTTTTAGCTGTGATTTGCAATGAAGCATCTTTCTGCTTCATCGTATTTTTCTAAAAAATTTCTGTATAGCCTCTACTAAGATATTAGAGAAAGCTTACACAAAGGATATTGCATTTTCCTCCCAACTAATTTACCAAATTTTTTCAGTAACTACGCTACATCACCGCGGAAAAAAAGAAAAAATTGATTGCTATTGAAATATCAAAATCTACGATAAATTAATATACAGCTCATGTAAAATATCTTTCAACCTTTTTAATAAATCTCATCCAGAACATAGTTCTCTCTTTCTTCAAACAAAATTTCCAGTTCAAAAGGGGTTAGCAACGGCTTTTTAAATTTTTCTGCATCATCAATAGCTATGCGAGGGCAGGCGGTGCATACGAAGCAATCAAAATCTAAGTAATTTATTTTTTCATCAATTTCATCCATAAGGAGAATGCATGCTTTTCTTCCTTTTTCTTCTACTTTTCTTCTTAATTTTTTTGCTAACTCCATTCTATTTTGCCCTGCTTTCCTGCTTGCTATTATCCCAAATTTTCTTGCATCTTTTGCTTTATAAATTGTAGCATATCTTTTTTTAATTATTTTTTCAGCCATATCTTTAATTTCCTCTTTATAAATTCTTTTTTCAACAGGATTTGCAACTATAACATCTTTTTTTGTTGCTATATATAGCCCAACAGGATGAAAAAAACCATCTCCTATAAAAACAAAACATTCAACATTTTTTGCTATCATTTTTGCTGAAGAAAAGTCGCATCCTAAAATCTGCCCATCATATTTTGTTCTCCTGCTTTTTTTACCAATGAAAACTTCATAACCTCTTTTTTCAAAAAATTTTTTACAATCCCCTATTTTATGAATAAAGGGAGTTATGCTTGCTAACCCAATATTTTTTCCTTTAATAAAGGGTAATGCATCTTCAAGAAAATTTTCATCAAAATCAAAAATTGCTTCAATGGCTGCAATACTGTATTTTTTCTTTAAATACGGCATTTCTGCTTCGCCAATAAAAATTATTTTATCTATTCCTTCGTACTCAAAAAAATCGCAAGCTCCATAACATGGCTCCCCAATAAAAAATGCTTCTTTTCCATTCTCTCCTAAAAAATCAATTATTTCTTGTGCATAATTGATAAAACCGGCTGGCAATCTAATTGCTATTTTACCCTTTGCCTCCTCGAGTAATTTATTTTCGTCAATTTTATAGTATCCTAACTTCATCATTCACTTCTATATCAACAAGCGTTTTTATCTTAATTCCTATTTTTTTCTCAATCTCTTCCTTATTCCCTTTATTTATTGCAATAAATATCCCTTTTATTTTTGCCCCAATTTCTTTCAATACATTAACAACCGCAATAAGTGTTCCACCAGTGCTTATAACATCATCAACAATAACAATCTCATCTCCTTTACTTATTCCATTTATATATAATCTTGTTTCTGAATATCCCGTCTTCTGTATAACCTCCTTCTCTCCAGGCAGAGAATATTTCCTCTTCCTCACTATTGTAAATGGCAATCCAGTTTTAAGAGATAATGCTGTTGCTATGGGTATGCCCATCGCTTCAATGGTTAAAATCCTATTACAGGGAGGCATTTCTTTTATTATTTCATCAACAATTTCTTCAACAATTTCTGGCTCAATAAATGGTATTCCATCAGTTACGGGATGAACAATATAATTATAATCGCCTTTCTTTATAATAGGTGCTTCTTTTATCGATTCTTTTAACAAACTCATTTTATCACCTTTTCTAAATCACCAACAAATTTATTAATCATTCTCTTGCTCACATGTGGCATAATAACACATCTTATTGTCCCATTTTCCTCATCTATACCCACAAACCATCCAATTTTAGCAAGTTTTTTTGCAACTTTAAACGCCTCATTTGTTTTTATCGCAACTATGTTAAGCTCTGGCTTAAAATATTCCACGCCCACTTCATCAAGCAATCCAGCCATATAAAAAGTTTTTTCCATACAGCTTTTAGCAACCTTCCTGTAGCCACTCCTTCCCACATGCCTCATCACCGCATAAGCAGAAACAACGCCCGCCCCAGGCCTTGTGCCAAGCAGGCTCGCCTGATATCTGGTATGGGTGCATTTGCTCCTTATCTTTATTTCTTCGAGCCAGCTTTTTTCCCTGAATATCAGAAAACCGCATGGAATGCATGCCATGCCCATCTTGTGAGCATCTACCGAAATGCTGCTTATTTTGCTTCTGAAATCAAATTTTTTTTCGCTAACAAAGGGAGCGATGAACCCTCCAAAAGCTGCATCAACATGCATGAAAACATTTTCCTCACTACATATTTCCGCTATTTCTTCTATCTCATCGATGTATCCAAAATTTGTGTTTCCAGCTATTCCCACAACACATAGTGTTTTTGAAGATATTTTTTTCTTCACATCTTTTGCTTTCATAAAAAATTTACAATTAACAAAATTCAGATTTAAATCAAGCAGATTTGCCGCCTTAATAAAGGAAAAATGTGCCTGCCTTGGCAGAACTATTTCATTCCCCCCGCTCAATTTTTTAAATATCCATAAAGATGTTATGTTGCTTTCAGTCCCTCCAGAGGTGGAAATTCCTCCATAGCTTGGCGGCGCATGCATCAGTTTTGCAATCCATTTTATTGCTTCTTCTTCAATTTCTTTAGTCCCAGGAAAAAGCTCATAATCGCCAAGATTTGTTTCCACGAACATTTGAAATGCTCTCCTTGCAACCCTGTGGGGCAATGTGCACATCGAACCAATTATATTTTTAAATTTCGCATCCTTCTCCTTTGCTTTTTTCAATTCATCAAACAAATCCATAAAATTATATTTATGAATTTAATAATCTTTTAGGCGAATAAAGGTGCTGTTAGCTTAACCAAAATTTTCGATAAAAATATGCATCCCATCCTATAGATGCATTTGGTGATAAAATGCAAAAAAGGGATGGGATGCAATTATTGAAATATTTATTGAAAGAAAAATGTATCATTATGAGAGAAAGAACCCCGGTGGAAATAATACTTTACAGCGTATTTCTGTATCTGTGCAGATTGTCGCTAAGGGATGTTTCTATGGCAATTCGCATATTCGTAAGGAGAAGCAGAACTGCCATATGGAAATGGCTGCACAAATTCGGGGGTGTATTGGAAAATAGCATCGCAGATAAAATGCCCTATTGTGTTGTCATTGATGAGACATCTCTTCAGATAGGGGATATGAATTTCTGGTTTTGGTTTGTCATTGAACCAGAAACAAGAAAGATTGTCTTCTTTATGATAAATAGGAGCAGAACAAACATGGCCTGTAAAAAATTGATTTGTGCGATGCAAAACATGTATGGAAAATTGCCATCTGTTGCTATAACAGATGGAAGGCCATATTTGATACTGAAAAGATACGGGATTCATCATGAGATTATTTCTGGGGGCATCAGAAATTATGTGGAAAGGGTAATTGAAACAATAAAAGATAGAACATTTTGATAACTATTTTCCAAGCAAGAGATGAAAAATAAAACATGTGAAGCTCTGGTTTTCCATTTATGTTTTCTATTATAATTGGATACGAAGCCATCAGAGTTTATCCAATAACTCCAGTTTTTTATTGTAGGGGGATAACAATGGATAATGAATATGAAAGATTTATAGTAGCGTTGTAGGAGGTGCTGCAATGCTAAAGTTAACGGCGGATACAGATTAGGCTTCATCATATAAAAGGCTAACCATTTTTGGTATAACTCGTAGCCTGAAAAATTTATAAAAAAATAAAGAGAGGATCCCATCATTTTTTTGATTAAAATGGGATGGGA